>JBEAQO010000061.1:0-17229 GCA_041163825.1 Actinomycetota bacterium
CACGCGTTCGAGCGCCTCGGGGTCGAGCCCTCGCTCCAGGCGGGTCCGGATGGGTCCCAACGCCGCCGGGGGGCGCGACGATCGCGAGCGTGCCGCCCGCCTCGCGCAGGCGCTGCGCGACCACCGTGACGATCCGCGCCTCGGGGTCGCCGACGACGAGCCTCGCCGCTCGGCCCGATCGTCGCACCGCCTCGGGATGTCCCGAGGCATCGTGCCCTGCCGCGGCCAGGACCGCGATCGCGACCGGGACGTGCTCGGCGGGGCTCCGGTAGTTGACCCGCAGCCGCTCGATGTCGACCTGCGTCCGACCGATGAGCCGAGCGATCGCCTCCCACGTCGAGGGCTCGCGGACCCGCGATCGCTGGTGCAGGTCGCCCACGACGGTCCACGTCGCGTACGCGCCGCGCCGCGACACCGATCGCCACTGCAGCGGCGAGAGGTCCTGCGCCTCATCGACCACGACATGACCGAAGTCGCGGTACCACGGATCGTGGAGATCGAACGCGGTCGTCGGAGCCTCGCGCATGGCCGTCGTCGGTCCCTCGGTCGCCGTCCCGCTCGGGGTGCGCACCACGGGACCGAGCAGCGCATCGATCTCATCGAGCACGGCGACGTCATCCACGCTCCAGGACTCCGCTTCGCGCCATGACCGCTGCAGGAGCGCGAGGCGATCGGGCGGGAGCGTGCCCTCGCCGAGCCGCTCGAGGTCGACGTCCCCGCGGCGTGCGCGACCGAGGACGGCCTGGGCCTCGAGCTCCGGCCAGTAGCAGCGCCACAGCATCCGCAACGTGGGCGAGTCCTCGGCCACCTCGTCGAAGTCGACGTCGGAACGCCGCTCCGGCGCGACACCTCCGGCCGCCTCGACCGCTGCGATCCACCGTCGCCAGACCAGTTCCCGCAACGCCTCCTCGGCCGCGCGCGTGCGAGCGTGGTACGTCCGACGCTCGTCGTCAGGGACGAGGCGGGACAGCAGCCGTTCGCGCAGCGCGGCGACCTCCGTGGCACGCACGACGACGCTCGTGCCGCGCACACCCACCCGCGTCTCGGGTGGGATCGCCGGCAGCGCATCGATGACGAGACGACGGACGAGCTCGACCATCCCGAGGTCGCCCTTGGCCGCTGCGACCTCGGGCTCGTCCCATCCGGCGATGTCGAGCCCACGCGGGCCCAGCGCCTCGAGCGGCCGCTGGACGACACGGTCCTCGCCGAGCGCCGGCAGCACCCGTCCCGTGTAGGTGGTGAAGGCCCGCGAGGGCCCGACCACGAGGACCCCGCGGGGCCCGAGGCGATCGCGCTGCTCGTAGAGGAGGTAGGCGACACGATGCAGGGCGACGACCGTCTTCCCGGTCCCCGGCCCGCCGGTGACCACCAGGGTGCCGACGGCCGGGGCCCGGATGATGCGGTCCTGGTCGGCCTGGATGGTCGCGACGACGTCTCGCAGGTGCGGGGTCCGCTCGCGCTCGAGGACGGCGAGCAGCGCACCACGTCCCGTCACCGGCACGATGCCGAGCCGGTCGGCCGCAGCGACGTCGAGGAGCTCGTCCTCGACGTCGACGACGTCGGCGCCCTTCGTCACGAGGACCCGTCGTCGCGCGATGCCCAGCGGTTCCCGCGCCGTCGCGCGGTAGAAGGGCGCGGCGGCCGGTGCGCGCCAGTCCATCGCGAGCAACGACCCGTCCTCGTCCGAGACGTGGATCCGACCGACCGGCAGGCTCTGCGCGTCCGAGGTGTCGAGCCGGCCGAAGAGCAGCGCCTCGTCGTCGCCGATCGTGAGCCGCGCCGCCCGGCTCGCATGGTGATGGGCCAGCACGTCACGCTCGTACACGGCCTGGAAGGTCGATCCCGGTCGGTCCGACGCGATCGCCGCGGCCTCTCGCTCGGCGCGCCCGCGGAGCACCTCGACCCGAGCCCCGACCCGCGCGAGGTGGGAGCGCTCCGCAGCGATCGCTGCAGCGCGCTCCTCATCGGCGCCGCCGCGCGAGGCCCGCCCGGGCGAGGTCGGGGTGCTCACAGCCCCTCGAGCACCCTCGCCGTCGAGAGCGCCGCATGCATGGCCTCGGCGCCCTTGTGGCCCTGCGCCCCTCCTGCGCGCGCGAGTGCCTGCGCACGGTCATCGACCGTCAGGACCCCGAAGCCGACCGGGATCCCTCGCGCCCGTGCCACCGCTTCGCACCCCGTGGTCACCGCGGTCGCGACATGGTCGAAGTGCGGAGTCTCGCCCCGGACCACGCAGCCGAGCGCGACGAGCGCCGAGCGGCCCCCGGATGCGGCGAGTCGGTCGAGGACGACCGGGATCTCGAACGCGCCGTCGACCCAGTGGACGCTCACGAGCGCAGGGTCACCGCCCCCGCGGGCGTGCTCGGCCAGCGCCCCTTCGACGAGCCGTTCGACGATGTCGCGATGGAAGCGTCCGGCGACGATCGCGACGGGGAGCCCGCGCGAGTCGACGACCCCCTCGAGATCGGCCGCTCCGCTCATCCGCTCCCTCCCCGTCTGCCGAGGTCCCCCGGCTCGTCCGGCGGTGCTCCGGCGATCCCTCGTCGGCGACGTCGGCGTGCCACCAGGTCGCCGACCCCGGTCGAGGCAATACGGCCCCCGGGGGCGGTCTCGTGCCCCATGCGCTCGACCTTCGCGTCCAGGTAGGCCGCGTTCGCGGCGTTCGGTTCGATCTCGATCGGGACGCGCTCGAGGATCGAGAGGCCGTAGCCGGACAGGGCGACGCGCTTGGCGGGGTTGTTGGTCAGGAGCCGCAGGGTCGAGAGCCCGAGGTCCACGAGGATCATCGCCCCCGTGCCGTAGTCGCGTGCGTCCGCGGGCAGCCCGAGCTCCAGGTTCGCATCGACGGTGTCCGCACCTCGGTCCTGCAGTGCGTAGGCCCGGAGCTTGTGCAGCAGGCCGATGCCCCGACCCTCGTGACCACGCAGGTACACGATCACCCCGCGCCCCTCCTCCGCGATGCGCGCCATCGCTGCGTCGAGCTGGGCCCCGCAGTCGCAGCGCAACGAGCGGAAGACGTCACCGGTCAGGCATTCGGAGTGCATCCGGACCAGGACGCCCTCGACGCCCTCGACCTCGCCGTGGACGAGGGCGATCGACTCGGTGCCGTCGGCGAGCGAGCGGTAACCGACCATGCGCCAGGGCCCGTAGGGGGTCGGCAGCACGGTCTCGACCACGCGCTCGACGAGGGCGGAACGCTCGCGCTGATGGGCGACGAGGTCGGCGATGGTGAGCACCAGGAGGTCGTGCTCGGCGGCGAAGCGTTCGATGTCGGGCAGGCGTTGCATCGAGCCGTCGACGTTCACGAGCTCGGCGATGACTCCTGCGGCACGCCGCCCCGCCAGACGCGCGAGGTCGACCGCCGCCTCCGTGTGGCCGGGACGTCGCAGGACCCCGCCCGGGTGGTAGCGCAGCGGGAAGACGTGCCCCGGCCGCGTCAGCGCACTCGCATCGCTCGTCGGGTCGGCGAGGACGCGGATGGTGGCGCTGCGGTCGGCCGCCGAGATGCCGGTGGTCGTCCCGTCGGCCGCATCCACCGACACGGTGTAGGCGGTGCCCTTGGGGTCCTCGTTGTCGCGGACCATCGGAGGGATGCGCAGACGGTCGAGGTCCTCGCCGAGCATCGGGACGCACAGCACCCCGCTGGTGTGGTTGACGAAGAACGCGACCTGCTCGGGGCTCGCCGCGTCCGCCGCCATCACGAGGTCGCCCTCGTCCTCGCGGTCTGCCTCGTCGACCACGATGACGATCCCCCCGGCAGCGATCGCCGCCACCGCCTCCTCGACCCGACAGGTCCTCATGGTCGTGCCTCGGGAGGTCCCGGGCGGAAGAGCGTCGCCGCGAGGAGGCGCTCGACGTGCTTGGCGAGCAGGTCGACCTCGATGTTCACCGCGTCCCCGGGACGCAGGGCATCCAGGGTCGTGACGGCCCGCGTGT
Organism: Actinomycetota bacterium; assembly: GCA_041163825.1. Lineage (GTDB taxonomy): Bacteria > Actinomycetota > Nitriliruptoria > Nitriliruptorales > Nitriliruptoraceae > JBEAQO01. Next base: position 3,934 of record JBEAQO010000061.1, read on the forward strand.
GAGGGATGAGGCCGATGCGCACATGACATCCCTCCACCCCGGCCAGGGTCAGGCTCACCCCGGCGACGCACAGCGAGCCCTTCTCGACCGCGTAGCGCTCGAGCCCGGCGGGCAGCTCGAGATGGACGAGGCGCGTCCCCGGCAGCTCCTCGATCGCGACGATCGTGGCCACCCCGTCCACGTGTCCCTGCACGAGGTGTCCACCGAAGCGGTCGTCGACGCGCATCGCGCGCTCCAGGTTGACCGCGTCCCCTTCCCCGAGCCCGCCCAGCGTCGTCACCGCGAGGGTCTCGGTCATGAGGTCGACGCGGAACCCCTCGTCGAGGCGCTCCGCGACGGTCACGCAGCAGCCGTCGAGCGCGACCGACTCGCCGAGGCCGAGCTGGCCGGCGAGGCCCGGAGCGAGGACGGAGAGCGTGCGCGCACCATCACGCTCCTCGACCGCTCCGATGCGGCCCACCTCCTCCACGAGCCCGGTGAACATCAGGCCGCCTCCGGGATCGCGACCGCGTGCGGTCCCACGTCCCGACGCACGAGTTCGATGATGCGGTCGGGACCGGCGCCGCCGCGCCGCACGAGCCGCCACCCGTCGAGGGCGAGCGCGGGCACCACCACGTCAGGAGCCGACCCGGCGACGTGCAGGACGAGCCGATCGACGAGGCCCGCCGCCATCAGCGAAGCGGCGAGCGTCGGACCCGGCTCCGCGAGGACCGTGGTGATGCCCTCCTCGACGAGCACGCCGAGGGCCGCGACGGGATCGAGACCACCGGGACCGCGCGGCACCTCCCGCAGGCTCGCACCGCCGCCGCGCAGCAGCGCCACCCGCTCGACGGGCGCGTCGGGTGCGACGAGGAGGAGGCTGCCCGGACGCACGACGCGCGCGGACGGCGGGGTCCGCGCCTCGCTGTCGAGGACGACCGCTCGGGGCGGTCGCGGCAGGACCGGGATGCCGTCGGGCGCGCTGACATCGAGGTCGCGTGCATCGAGGAGCGGATCATCCGCGAGCACGGTGCCGACACCGACGAGCACCGCGTCGACACGGTCGCGGTCACGATGGACGGCCAGGCGCGCCCGCGCACCGGTGATCCAACGGGACCCGTCGGTCGCGACGAGCCCGCCGTCGCTCCGCTGCGCGAGCTTGAGGGTCACGAACGGTCGGCCGAGTCGGTGCGTCGTCCCCGTCCCGGCGAGCTCGAGGTCGACGGCGCGAGCCAGCAGGTCGTCGGGGACGAGCGGTCCGATGACCTCGATGCCAGCGGCACGCATCGCCCGCGCACCGCCGGTGGCCAGCGGGTTGGGATCCGTCCTGGCGAACACGACACGCGCGATGTCGGCTCCGAGGAGCGCCTCGGTGCAGGGCGGCGTGCGACCGTGGTGGGCACAGGGCTCCAGCGTGATGACCGCCGTCGCCCCGCGCGCCCGCTCCCCCGCCTCGGCGAGGGCAGCGACCTCCGCATGGCGGCCGCCGGCCGGCTCGGAGGTGCCGCTGCCGAGCACCTCGTGCTCGTCGAGCACGGTGCAGCCCACGGTCGGGTTCGGGCTGGCGCACGGGCGCCGCGCTGCCGCGACCGCCACGGCGCGCGTCAGCGCGGAGCGCTCGGTGGCGGTCGGATCGGTCACCGGGACCTCGTGGGGGCCTGGGGATGCGCCCGGGTGCTCGGGACCGCGGCGGAGGACGACGGAGCCGCGCCCCGCGAGCGGGCTACGGGCGATCGGGGAGTCTACCTCCGCGGGCCGATCGCCCGGTGGTCCACGCAGGGTGCCCCGTCTCCGCTGCGGGTGGCGCAGCGGCGCGCGCACGTGCCTCGAGTTCCCGGACCGCGGCCACGCGGTCCTCGGTGCCGAAGACCGCGGACCCGGCGACGAGCAGCTCCGCACCCGCTGCTGCGGCGGCCGCGACGGTGTCGGGCCCGATGCCGCCGTCGATCTGGATGCGGAACCCGGCCGCGTTGGCGGCCCGCCACGCGGCCGCAGCCGCGACCTTGGGCAGGACCTCCGGCTGGAACGCCTGCCCACCGAAACCCGGCTCGACGGACATCACGAGCAGCAGGTCGACGTGGGGCAGGAGCTCGAGGACGTCGTCGAGCGGATGCGCGGGCTTGAGGGCGACCCCGACCTCGGCCCCGAGGTCGTGCAGGCGGTCGACGAGGGCCCGCGGATCCTCCTCGACCTCCGGATGGAACGTCACCGATTCGACGCCGAGCGCCACGAACCTCGGCGCGTAGATGGACGGATCGGTGATCATCAGGTGGCAATCGAGACGGCGGTCGGTCGCGCGTCGGAGGGATGCCACGACGGGAACGCCCAGCGAGAGGTTCGGGACGTAGTGGCCGTCCATCACGTCGACATGGACCCACTCGACGACCGGCGCGACCTCGGCGACCTCGGCCCCCAGCCGGGCGAAGTCGGCCGCGAGGATCGAGGGGGCGATGCCGATCGGGTGCACACGGACCTCCGAGGGCCGCGGACGATGCTAGGCGGGCCCACCCCCGCCGCCGCCGAGGCGCTCCCCCACCGACAGGCGAAGGCCGTTGACGAGGTCGCGGCCCGTCATCGTCCCGCGCCCCTCGGGCCGGACCCGCTCCAACCGGACCGCGCCCCGCCCGCAGGCGACACGTGGCCCCGACGGCTCGAGTGCGACGATGGTGCCCGGCGCGGCAGCCGCATCACCCGCATCGACGGAGCGGACCTCGAGGACCTTGAGCGTCGCACCGCGCAGCGTGGTCACCGCCCCCGGCCGGGGAGCGAGGCTGCGGACCTGCGCCACGACCGTGCCTGCGTCGGCATCCAGGTCGAGCCGGAGGTCCGCGGGACCGAGCCGCGGGGCCAGGGTGATGCCCTCCTCCGGCTGAGGGACCCCCGGCTCCCCGGCGAGCGCCGCCCTCAGCCCCTCCAGGAGCACCGGGGCCCCGAGCTCGGCCAGCCGCGCGAGCAGCTCCCCCGCCGTCTCCTCGTCCCCGATGCGCACCTCGCGGTGCGCGAGCACGGGACCGGTGTCCATGCCCGGATCGATGCGGAACGCGGTGAGCCCCGTGACCGTGTCACCGGCGCGAAGCGCCGCCTGCACCGGCGCCGCGCCGCGCCAGCGCGGGAGCGACGAGAAGTGGAGGTTGATCGCCCCAGCGCCACAGGCGGCGAGCACCCCGCCGTCGAGCAGCGTGCCGTAGGCGACCACCGCGACGACGTCCGGCCGGACGTCCTCGAGCATGGACGCGAGCGCCCGCCGGTCCTCGGGCCGTTCGCACGCGAGCCCGAGCCGCTCTGCGGCCCGCCGGACCGGCGTCGGCTCGGCCCTCCCGCTGCGACCCCGGGGCCGGTCCGGGTTGGTCACCACGAGCACGACCTCGAGGTCGGGCTCGGCGACGATCGCCTCGAGGCTGGGGACCGCGGCCACGGGCGTCCCGAGGAAGGCGACACGCGCCGTCGCGCTCACGGGTGGCCCGGCGCGCCCCGCAGCAGGCCGGCACCGGCCGCCGGGGCCCCGGTGCCGTCGTGGTGCTCGCGCATGCGCCGCATCGCCTCGGCCCGGTCGTGCTTGGCGAGATGGTCGATGAAGAGCACCCCGTCGAGGTGGTCCATCTCATGCAGCCACACGCGGGCGAGGAAGCCGGTGAGTTCGACCTCGTGCTGGGCGCCTTCGAGGTCGCGATGGGCGACGGTGACCGTGAGGGGACGCTTGAGGGGGTAGAACAGCCCGGGGAAGGACAGACAGCCCTCGTCACCCTCCTGCTCGTCGTCCGAGCGACCGAGCAGGACCGGGTTCACGATCGCTCCGGTGGCCGCCGGACGCGCATCGAGCTCGGGGACCTCGTAGGTGAACAGGCGGCGCAGGACCCCGACCTGGTTGGCGGCGAGCCCCACGCCCTCCTCCGCACGCATCGTGTCGAACAGGTCGGCCGCGAGGCGCTCGAGGGCACCGTCGAAGTCCTCGACCTCGAGCGCCCGTTGCCGCAGCACGGGATCACCGAAGATCCGCACCTCGAGGGTCGCCATCGCACGGGCTCCAGGCTCCCGGGGCGGTCATGCCCCATCCCGGGCAGGGTAGGCGCTCGTGCTCGTCCTCATCCCTCAGCGACCGGACTCATCCCTCACCGACCGGATCGACGTCGACGCGCACGTCGGTGCCGCGCTGGCTCCACCGGGCCCGATGCGGCGCGAGGGCCGCGAGCGTCCGGACCCGATCCTCGGTCTTGACGAGCCAGCGCTCCGCCGTTCCCGCCGAGAGCGGTCCGAGGAGTTCGTCCCCCGGCGGCAGCGTCCCCGCGACCGCCGTGGCGACATCGAGGCCCCCTCCGGGCACCTCCAGCGCGATCACGGTGGCGACCGGAGGGAACCGCAGCGGACGGCGTCGCTCGGCCTCGATGCGCCAGAACGCGTCGGCATCGCCATCGACGATCGCACGCACCGCATGGTGCTCCGGGTCGCGGGTCTCGACGACGAGGACGGGGGCGTCCTCGGGTCGCGCGGGGTCGGTCCGCAGCCATCCCTCCAGCGCCGCCGCCAGCCGGACCGTGTCCTCGGCGGCGTCGAGCGCCGGGCGCGCCAGGGCGACGTCGACATCGGCGAGGACGACGGCTCCCACCGCTCCGGGGGGCGCATCGAGCACCGAGCCCCGCGTCATGACGAGGACCGCCGGCGCCGGCGGTGCCGGCGCGTCGTAGCCCTCCAGCGCGGCGACGGGTGCGACGAACGACCGGGACAGCTCCACCGCCATCCGCTCCGCGCCGGCGAGCAGCGGGACGAGGTCCTGCGACGCGCAGGCGGGACAGCCGGGGGCGCTCGCGGCCCCTTCCCCGCAGACCCCACAGCGCCAACCGGCGCCATCCCGTGCGATCCAGGCCGCGCAGCTCGGGCACACGACCCTGCTCCCGCAGGCCCGGCACACCAGGGCGTGTCCGTCGCCGCGCCGGCCGACGAGCACGACCCCGTAGGTGCCCGCATCGACCGCGGCACGCAGCGCGGTGAGTGCGGCGCGCGTGAGGCGTGCCCGCGGCCCGTCGGCTCCGGTCGCGACCACGACGCGGGGCCGGCGCGAGGCGACGAGCCCGGCCGCGGCCTCGACACGCTCGATGCGACCGGCGACCGTGAGCGCCCACAGGGCCGCCGAGGGGACGCGTCCGACCACCAGGCCGACCCCGCCCGCGCGGCGGGCGCGCTCGAGCGCGACCTCGCGAGCATGGTGGCGCGGGCTCCGACGCTCCTTGAGCGCCGGGTTCGCCTCATCGAGCACGATCGCGAGCCCGAGGCGCGACGACGGGGCGAACACGGCCCCCCGCTCCCCGACGACGACGCGGACCTGTCCGCAGCGTGCCCGCAGCCACGCCGAGTAGCGCGCGCGCTGCCCGGTCGCCCGACGCAGGTCGACCACGACGTCGGCCGCCAGGCGCGTCACCGCGTCGGCGGCCGGCGAGCCGCGGTCGGGGACGATCAGCAGCGCATCACGACCACCGACGAGGCAGGCCGCGACGAGCTCGGCGAGCCGCTGCCCGAGGTCGTCCCCGGGCAGGGGCCGCCAGTGGAAGGAGCCCCGCCCCGACGCGATCGCCGCGAGCAGGCGCTGTCCGGATGCCCCGTAGGGCTCCCAGCCGCCGAGGTCCGGCCTCGGCTCGCTCACGGGCGGGTCGGCCCGACCCGGCGGGAACCAGCCGGCCGCCGCAGCACGTCGCTCGACGTCCACGATGCGGTCGGGCAGGGCATGCCGGACGACGTCGGCGAGCGGTGCCCCGAAGCGCGCCGCCGCCCAGCGCCACAGCTCGAGGTCCTCCGGGCTCGCCCACGTGAAGTCACCCAGCGCCCGGTGCAGCGGACGCAGGCGCGCGGGCGGGACATCGCTCGAACCGACGACCTCGAGGACCAGTCCCCGCCTGCGGCGCCCGGCGAAGGGGACCTCGACCCGCGACCCGGGGCCCACCCGAGCGTCACCGACGAGGTAGTCGAACGGCCGATCGAGGTGGAACGGCTCGACCTCGACGACGACGCGCGCGATCGCCCCGTCGCTCGCCCCTCGGCCGGTCGGGTCCCCTCGTCGCTCGGCGTCGGCGGTGCCCGCGCCGCTCACCGGGCGAGCGTCAGGCGCCGACGGCGGCGCGCAGGTCGTCGACGCGGTCCGTGCGCTCCCACGTGAAGCGCTCGCCCTCGCGTCCGAAGTGGCCGTAGGCCGCGGTCGTCTGGTAGCCCGCCCGTCGGAGGTCGAGCGCATCGATGATCGCGGCCGGGCGGAGGTCGAACACCTCGCTGACCGCGGCAAGGATGCGATCCGGATCGACGGTCTCGGTGCCGAAGGTCTCGAGGCTCAGGGAGACGGGGCGGGCGACCCCGATGGCGTAGGCCACCTGGAGCTCGGCGCGACGCGCGAGCCCGGCGGCCACGATGTGCTTGGCGACCCAGCGCGTCGCGTACGCACCGGAGCGGTCGACCTTGGAGGGATCCTTGCCCGAGAACGCACCGCCCCCGTGACGGGCCATGCCGCCATAGGTGTCGACGATGATCTTGCGCCCGGTCAGTCCGGCATCCGCGACGGGCCCGCCGAGCTCGAAGCGTCCCGTCGGGTTGACGTAGATCGCGAGCTCCGAGGTGTCGATGTCGGGAGGCAGGATCGGGCGGATGACGTGCTCCTCGATGTCCGGCCGGAGCAGGGTCGCGAGGTCGATCTCGGCACGGTGCTGGCTCGACACGACCACCGCCGTGACGGCGACCGGGCGGTCGCCCTCGTAGGCGACGGTGACCTGGGTCTTGCCGTCGGGCCGGAGGTAGGGCACGAGCCCGCTCCGACGCACCTCGGAGAGGCGTTCGGCCATGCGGTGCGCGAGGTGGATCGGCAGGGGCATCAGCGCGTCGGTCTCGTCGGTCGCGTAGCCGAACATCATCCCCTGGTCGCCCGCGCCCTGCAGCCCGTAGGGGTCGGCGTCCTCGCGCTCCCGGCGCTCGAGCGATTCATCGACGCCCTGCGCGATGTCCGTGGACTGCGGGTCCAGCGACACCGACACGCCACAGGTGTAGCCGTCGAAGCCCGCGTCGTGCGAGTCGTACCCGATGCCGACGACCGTGCGTCGGACGATGCGGGCGATGTCGACGTAGGTGCTGGTCGTGATCTCGCCCGTCACCATGACCTGCCCGGTGGTGACCATCGTCTCGCAGGCGACCCGCCCATGGGGGTCGTCGGCGAGGACGGCGTCGAGGACGCCGTCCGAGATCTGGTCGGCGACCTTGTCCGGGTGACCCTCGGTGACGGACTCTGACGTGAACAGGCGACGACGCACGCGGGGCCCCTCGGTCGGACGGCTGCTGGCGGACGGCTGCTGGCGGACGGCGGAGGCGGACCGTTCGTCCCTCCGCCGCCGGAGCCTAGCCCTCCCCCAGCGCGGGGCCGGGGAGGACCGGGGCGAGGAGGTCCACGACGGCGTCGAGCACGGCGTCCGCGACGGCACCCTTGGGCGCGAGCGGCACCTCGACCCGACGCCCGTCGGCGTGCAGGAGCACGACGGCGTTGTCGCTCGAACCGAACCCGATGCGCGGGTCGGAGACGTCGTTGGCGACCAGGAGCTCGACCCCCTTGGCGGTGAGCTTCGCCGCGGCGTTGACCATGAGGTCCTCGGTCTCGGCGGCGAAGGCGACCACCACCGGGGTGCCCGCGCCGCCCCGGGCGGCCACGACGTCGGCGACGATGTCCGGGTTCGCCACGAGCTCGATCGCCGGTGCCCCCGCTGCGCGCTTGAGCTTGTGCGAGGAGACCGCGACCGGCCGGAAGTCGGCGACGGCCGCCGCCTTCACGACGACGTCGACGCCCGCAGCACGCGCCAGGACCGCGTCACGCATCTCGACGGCCGTCGTCACGTCGATGCGCTCGACCCCGCTCGGGGTCGCGAGCGCGCTCGGCGCGGTGATGAGGACGACCTCCGCCCCCCGCCGACGAGCCGCTCCCGCCAGAGCGAAGCCCATGCGGCCCGACGAGCGGTTCCCGAGGTAGCGGACGGGGTCGATCGGCTCCTGCGTCCCGCCGGCCGTCACCAGCACGCGGCGCCCGACCAGGTCCGCCCGAGCGACCGCGCACTCGACGACGGCCGCGAGCGCTGCCTCGGGCTCGACCACGCGGCCGATGCCGCGATCGCCCCCCATGAGCGCTCCCTCGTCCGGACCGAGCACCTCGACACCGCGGGTGAGCAACCGCTCGACGTTGTCGACGGTGGCGGGGTTCGTCCACATCTCCGGATGCATCGCGGGCGCGACGATGACCGGGCAGGTCGCGGCCAGGACGGCGGCGCTCAGCAGGTCGTCCGCGAACCCGTGGGTGAGACGCGCCAGCGTGTGGGCCGTCGCGGGGTAGACGATGATGGCGTCGGCCTCACGACCGAGTCGGACGTGCGCAGCGCTCGCGACGTCGTCCCAGACCTCCGAGGCGACGGGACGTCCGGTGAGCCCCTCGAAGGTCGCTGCCCCGATGAAGCGAGCGGCTCCCCGCGTCAGGACGACGTCGACCTCGGCGCCCGCTCCGACGAGGAGCCGAGCGAGCGACGCGGCCTTGTACGCGGCGATGCCGCCGCTCACACCGAGCAGGACCCGACGACCGCTCAGGGCGTCCACGATCGGCCTCCGGGAGGCGCGCGGAACGGTTCGCGCGCGGACTCAGGCGCTCTCGTCGGGTGCTGGCTCCAGACTCGGCAGGCCGAGCGACTCGAAGGTCCCCTCGGCTCCGTCGACGTCCGGGGCGAGCTCGATGAAGGCGAGCGGGTCCGCTGCAGAAGTCTCGCTCGGCTCGACCGCGATGACCTTGCCCTCCGCGATCTCCTCGAGCGCGATGGAGAGCGCCTTGTTCGACTCGTGCGTCAGCAGCGGGGGCACGTACTGCGCGAGCCCCTCGCCCAGGTGCGCGTAGTAGCCGTTGATCTCCCGCGCGCGCTTGGCGGCGAGGTGCACGAGATGGAACGGCGAGTCCACCTTGGACAGCAGCACGTCGTAGCGGGCGATGATCGGACCTCCGGGTTCGACCCCGACAGGGTAGCCGGTACGTCGACGGTGGGCGTCGTGCAGGGGACCGGCCGAGGATCCCCGGGGGGCGGCTCAGCGGCGGGCAGCGATGGCCGCGAGCACCCGCCCCACGCAACGCTCGAGGTCGTCGTTGACGACCACGACGTCGAAGCGGTCACGGGCAGCGAGCTCCGTGGTGGCGGTCGCCAGTCGGCGACGGATCGCTGCCTCGTCATCGGTGCCCCTGGCGCGCAGCCGTCGCTCGAGCTCCTTCGGGTCGGGCGGCTCCAGGAAGACGAGGAGCGCCTCGGGCATGCGCTCCTTGACCTGCAGGGCCCCCTGGACCTCGATGTCGAGCAGGACGACCCGTCCCTCGCTGAGCGCGAGCGTCAGGGGCGCATGCGGGGTCCCGTAGCGGTTCCCGGCGTAGGACGCCCACTCGACGAGGGCGCCCTCCTCGATCATCCGGTCGAAGCCCGCGTCGTCGACGAAGTGGTACTCGACCCCCTCGCGCTCCCCCTCGCGGGGCCGACGTGTGGTCACCGAGACCGAGAAGGTCGCGCCCGGCAGCGCCCGACGCACCGCGGCCGTCACGGTGCCCTTGCCGACACCGGACGGTCCGGCGATGACGACGACGAGGCCAGCGGTCGGACCGACGGCCGCGCCATCGTGCTGCGAACGGCTCACCCGCCGACCGCGGCGATCAGCGCGCGCCGCTGCCGCGGACCGAGTCCACGCACCCGGCGCGACGATGCGATGTCGAGCTCGGCCATCAGGCGCGCCGCCCTCGCGGGGCCATGGTCGGGGATGGACTGCAGCAGCTCGGTCACGCGCAGGTTCGCGATCGCCTCGCTGTCGCCCGAACGGTCGAACAGTTCGGACAGCCCGATCTCGCCCTGCTTGAGCGCGCGCTTGACGTCCGCGCGGGTCCTCCGGGCCTCGGCCGCCTTAGCGAGCGCGCGCCGGCGGGCCTCGCCATCGAGGGGTGGGACCGCCATGCGCTGGGGCTCCTGGTCGTCGGGGCGCACCGCGAGGCGCGATGCTCCCCCGAGGCCGCCAACCTAGCGGTCGTCATGGCGAGCTGACCCACGACTACCGTTCTCCGCGCACGGGTTCGGGCGAGACCACGACGGACCGAGGACGGAGGGCACCGGTGCAGGGGCTCGTGCTCGGCGTCGATCTCGACGGCGTCTGCGCCGACTACGAGGGCGCGTTCCGCGCCTCGGTCGCGAGCCAGTTCGGCATCGATGCTGCGACGCTGCCGCCACAGGTCGCGTTCGGCAGCTACGAGGAGTGGGGTCTGACCCCGGAACGCTTCGAGCGGGCGCACCGCCATGCGGTGCTCGAGGACCGGATCTTCCGCACCATGGACGCGATGCCCGGTGTGTCGGACGCGCTCTGGCGCCTGTCCGACGCCGGGGTGTGGATCCGCATCATCACGCACCGCCTGCTCTTCAACTGGGCCCACGAGGTCAGCGCCGCCGACACGGCCGCATGGCTCGACCGTGAGCGCATCCCCTACCGCGACCTCTGCTTCATCGGGGACAAGGCGACCGTCGGCGCCGACCTCTACGTGGAGGACAGCCCCCACAACGTGGATCGGCTGCGTCGGGCCGGTCGGACCGTCATCGTCTACGACCAGCGCTACAACCGCCACCTCGACGGGCCGCGCGCCGGGACGTGGGACCACGTCGTCACACTCGTCCTCGACGAGGTCCGGGCGCGCGACCGCAACGTGCCCCTGCCGCTCGGACGGTCGGACGACGATGTCCGCTGACATCGGACGCGGCCGTGCGCGGGTCGACCGCCTGGTCGACCTCCTCGTCGCCTCGGACGCGATCGTGCTCGGTGACCTCGTCACCAAGTCCGGGCGACCGACCCCCTACTTCCTCGACCTCGGCCGGATCAGCCGCGGGGATCGGCTCGCCACGCTCGGCGAGCTCTACGCCGACGCCATCGAGGAGCACTTCCCCGAGGTCGACGTCGTGTTCGGCCCGGCCTACAAGGGCATCACGCTTGCCGCAGCGACCGCAGTCGCGCTCGCCGCCCGGGGCCGCGCGATCGGGGTCGCCTTCGATCGCAAGGAGGCCAAGGACCACGGTGAGGGTGGGCGCCTCGTCGGTGCGGAGCTCGGAGCCGGCACCCGGACCGTCATCGTCGAGGACGTGACGACCGCCGGGACGTCCGTCCGGGCCTCGGTGCCGATGCTGCGCGACGAGCGGGGTGCGCTCGTCGTCGGACTCGTCGTCGCCGTCGACCGTCGCGAGCGCGATGCGACCGCATCGCGCAGCGCGCTCGACGGGCTCGCCGAGGACCTCGGGCTCACGGCCGTCGCGCTGGCGACGATCGATGACGTCGTCGAGCGGCTCGTCGGACGCACCGACCCCGCTGGACGCCCGCTCCTCGCGCCGGAGGACGTCGAGCGCATCGCGCGCCACCGAGCTGCCCACGGCGCTCCGTAGGGCCGCTCCTCAGGCAGGCTCCGCGGCTGCGATCTGGGCGACGACCCCATCGGCAGCTGCGACGGGGTCATCGGCACGGACGATGGGTCGCCCGACGACCAGCAGGTCCGCGCCCTCCTCGAGGGCCCCGCCGGGCGTCGCGACCCGAGCGTGGTCGTCGGGCGTCGACCCGGCGGGCCGCACCCCCGGCGTGACGACGAGCGGGTCCGGGCCGATCGCCGTCCGCACACGGACGAGGTCCGGCGGGGCGCACACCAGGCCGGGGACGCCCGCCTCGACGGCGACGCGCGCCAGACGTACCACGCGCTCGGCCGCGCGTTCCTCACCGAGCAGGACGAGCTCCTCGTCCGAGAGCGAGGTCAGGACCGACACCGCGAGCACGCGACCCGAAGCGAAGCCCTGCACCGCGGCGCGAAGCATCGCGGGTCCGCCTCCGGCGTGCACCGTCAGGAGCCCGGCACCGAGCGCCGAGAGCCTTGCCGCGGCACGCTCGACGGTGGTCGGGATGTCGTGGAGCTTGAGGTCGAGGAAGACCGACCCGTGCTCGCCGATGCGATGCACCGCCTCGGGTCCCCAGGCACCGAAGAGCTCGAGACCGACCTTGAACCAGCCGACGTGCCCGGCGAGCCGGCCGGCGAGCCGGACCGCCTCATCGAGGTCGGGTAGGTCGAGCGCGACGACCAGCCGCTCACGGGCCGTGGGAGCGTTCACGGCCGGGGGACCACCTGTCCGATGAGGTCGCGGACCCGTCCGATGCCTCGCTCCCCGAGCCAGCGCCCGAGGCCGCGCACGAGCCGGGTCGTGGCGACCGGGTCGACGAACGTGGACGTCCCCACCGCGACGGCGCTCGCACCGGCCCGGAGGAACTGGACGACGTCGCTGACGTCGCGAACACCCCCCACGCCCACGATCGGGACGTCGGGGATCGCCGTGTGGACCTGATGCACGGCCCGGACCGCGACGGGCCGGATCGCGGGGCCGCTCAGCCCACCCATCCCGTTGGCGAGTTCCGGGTGCCCCGTCTCGGGATCGATCGCCATGCCGAGCAGGGTGTTGATCAGCGTGAGCCCGCTCGCACCCGCCTCGACCGCAGCGCGCGCGATCGCCACGAGGTCCGTGACGTCCGCGGTGAGCTTGGCGAGGACGGGAACGGTCGCGTCCCGCCGGACCATCCCGATGACCGAACGCACGGACTCGGGGTCGGTCGCGAACACGAGGCCGCGGTGCTCGACGTTCGGGCACGAGAGGTTGACCTCGATGGCCGCGATCCCCGGAACGCCGCGCAGCCGGCGAGCGAGTCGAGCGAAGTCCTCGACCCCGTTGCCCGCGATCGAGGCGACCACCGTCGCTCCGCGCTCGGCGAGCCACGGGAGATCGTGCTCGACCCAGGCCTCGACGCCGGGGTTCTGCAGGCCGATCGCGTTGAGCATGCCGGAGGGCGTCTCGGCCATGCGAGGCGTGGGTAAGCCGGCACGCGGCTCGAGCGTGACGGACTTCGTCACGACGGCACCGAGCTCGGCGACGTCGAGGAAGCGGTCCATCTCCGCCCCGGAACCGAAGCAGCCGGACGCCGTGGCGATCGGGTTCGACAGGCGCAGCGGGCCGAGTTCGACCGAGAGATCGACCCCGAGCACGGCCTCGCTCATCCGACACCCAGCCGCGAGGAGAGCACGCCGTCCCAGTCGACCAGGGCACCGTCGAACACCGGCCCCTCGGTGCAGGACCGCAGCATCGATGTCCCGCCTGTGCGATCGCGGACCGGGACCACGCAGGTCATGCAGACCCCGATGCCGCACGCCATGCGCTCCTCGAGCGCCACCCGTACCGCCACGCCCCGCGCAGTGGCGAGGCGGGAGACGGCGGCCAGCAT
>JBEAQO010000062.1:0-5879 GCA_041163825.1 Actinomycetota bacterium
GACCGGCTGTTCCCGGACCTCCCCGACGAGGAGCTCGCCCTGCGTCCCCGTCCGCGCTTCCGTCCGGTGGTCCTGCCGCGCATCAGTGAGGAGGACGGTGCCGTGGAGCAGGCGGAGGCGCCGCGCCCGCCGTCCTTCGCGCGCGAGTTCCCGCTGCTGCTCGCCATCGCGCTGGTCCTCGCGTTCCTGCTGCGCACCTTCGTGGTCCAGGTCTTCTACATCCCGTCGAGCTCGATGGTGCCGACCCTGCTCATCGACGACCGCATCGTCGTCGAGAAGCTGACCTACCTGCGACGCGAGCCGGCCCGCGGCGAGATCGTCGTGTTCGAGGGTGACGACCCGCTGGTCGCCGACGCCGGGGGTCCCGCGACGCGCATCGCGCGCGGCATCGGGCAGTTCCTCGGGGTCGTCCCGATGGACGCGCGGGACTTCGTCAAGCGCGTCATCGCGCTGCCGGGCGACGAGGTCGAGGTCCGCGGCGGGGTCGTGCGGGTGAACGGGGTCGCGCTGGCCGAGCCCTACGTCGTCAACCGCGACGGGTCGGACTACGGGCCGGTCACGGTGCCGGACGGGACGCTGTTCTTCCTCGGCGACAACCGTCCGAACTCGGCCGACTCCCGTGGGCCGCTCGGCTTCGTCGAACGGGATCGGGTCGTGGGCCGTGCGGCGCTCGTGCTCTGGCCGCTCGATCGCCTCGATACGGTCGTGCGGCCGAGCTACGACTCGGCCGCCGACTGACGTCCGCGCGGACCGTCCGCGGTGGGTCGGCTCGCGCGTCGACCGGGGAGCGCGGCGCCGCTCAACCGAGCGCGAGCCGCGGCGCCGTGAGTGCAGCGATCGGTCGCCACGAGTGGCGGTGCAGCGGGCACGGGCCGAGCTCGGCGAGCGCCCGGCGGTGGGCGGGAGTGGGGTAGCCCTTGTTCGCGGCGAAGCCGTAGCCGGCGTGCTCCGCCTCGGCCGCGACGAGCAGTGCGTCCCGCGCGACCTTGGCGACGATCGAGGCGGCGGCGATCGAGACGCTGACGCGGTCGCCCCCGATGACCGGGACGACCTCGGCGCCGGACCATGCCGGTTCCAGCCCCGTCCCCTCCTCCGACGCGGTCCGACCGACGAGGTCCACGGGACCGTCGATGAGTGCAACGTCGATGGGCCGTGCCAGCGCGGCGGCGAGCCCGCTCACCGCCCGACGCGTCGCGAGGCGCAGCGCCGCGGCGAGCCCCAGGGCGTCGATCTCGTCGTTGGTCGCGTCCGCCACAACCGCGCCGAGCGCCGTCGTCGCGAGCATCCCGGCGAGCCGCTCGCGGGTCGCCGGAGGGAGGAGCTTCGAGTCCGCGAGGCCCTCGGGGACCCGTCCCGCATCGAGGGCGACCGCACCGACGCTGACCGGTCCCGCCCACGCCCCCCGTCCGACCTCGTCGACGCCGACCACGAGCCGTCCCTGCCTCCAGTGGGCGGCCTCGAGGTCGGTCCCGGCGTACTCCATCCTCCGGACGCTAGCGACCGGCCGGTCCCGGCCCTGGTCCCGGGGCTACCCTGTCGGGGAGGACGGGTTCGGGCATCCAGGAGGCCGCAGGCCGCATGAACCATGACGACATCGACGCCTACGAGAACGAGCTCGAGGTCGCGCTGCACCGCGAGTACCGCGACGTGGTGCGCACCTTCCGCTACGTCGTGGAGACCGAGCGGCGCTTCTACCTCTGCAACGACGTCTCGGTCACGCCCCACGAGGGCTCCGACCTGTGGTTCGAGCTGCGCCTGAAGGACGCGTGGGTGTGGGACATGTACCGCCCGGCGCGATTCCTCAAAGAGGTCCGGGTCCTCACGTTCCGCGACGTCAACGTCGAGGAGCTCGTCCACGACGACGCCGGGCTCGACGAGCTGCTCAAGGACTGACCGACCGCCCGATCGGCGTGCGGCCGATCCGCTCCTGCGACGTTCCGGGGGATGCCGTGGGATTCGACGCGACCCGGCGCTACCGCGACGACAAGCGCAACGACATCGTCCTGCTCGTCGTCGCGCTGGTGATCATCGGTGGCGCGGTGCTTTGGGGCTTCGGCGTCCTCTGACCGTCCGTCCACAGCCACGAGCTGCTGCTTCGAGTCGCGTGAGGGCGGCGCCGTAGCGTGCCGGGGTGAGCACTCCCGATGCCCCCCACCGAGCCGAGCTCGTGCTGGGGGCGTACCCGGACAGCGCTCGCCGCGGGCTCGCCGCGCCGCGCCTCGGTCGGCTCGGTGAGGTCCTCGCCGCCACGCACCTGACCGAGGTCGACGGGCTCGAGGTCGTCGCGCGCAACTGGCGCGTGCGGTGCGAGGACCTCGTAGGCGAGCTCGACCTCGTGGCCCGCGACGGCGAGGGCACGCTCATCGTCGTCGAGGTCAAGACCCGCCGCGATGCCGGACGCTTCGGCGGGGCGCTCGCCGCGGCCGGGGCGACGAAGGGGCGCCGGGTCCGTCGGCTCGCTGGCGCGTTCGTCTCGGAGGGTGGCTGGCGGGCCGCCGCGGTGCGCCTCGACCTCGTCGCCATCGACGTCGTCGGGCACCGCGCGCGCCTCGAGCACGTCATGGACGCGTGGTGAGCGTCCGCACCGGCGACGCCGGTAGCGGGGTGGTCGGCGCGATCGCCCTCGTCGGGCTCGAGGCCCATCCGGTGCGGGTGGAGTGCGTGCGCTCGCCGGGCCTCCCGGCGCTCCGGCTCGTCGGGCTGCCGGACGCCGCCGTGCGCGAGGCCGCGGACCGGGTCCGCACGGCCGTCGTCCGCTCCGACCTCGTCTGGCCGCGCGACCGGGTGGTCGTGAACCTCGCTCCGGCCGACCTGCCCAAGGTCGGCTCGGGCTTCGACCTCCCGCTCGCGCTCTCGGTCCTCGCCGCCTCGGGCCAGCTGCCGCACCGCGCGCTCGACGGCACCGTCGCCATCGGCGAGGTCGGGCTCGACGGTCGCGTGCGCGGGGTGGCCGGCACGCTGCCGATGGCGCTCGGAGCGCGGCGACACGGTGCGGTGCGGGTGCTCGTCGCGCCCGAGCGCGTGCGCGAGGCGGCCCTGGTCGAGGGCCTCGAGGTCGTGGCGGTCGCCGACCTCGCGGAGGCGGTCGCGGTCCTGGCCGGCCGACGTCCCGCCCGTGCGCACCCCGAAGGGGTGACGTCGGGCATCGGGTCGGCTCCCGGCCGAGGCGCGGGCGTGACCGGGGGTGGCGGGCTCGGAACGGGTCATCGGGCGGGTGGCGGTGATGGTGGCGACCTCGCGGACGTGCGCGGCCAGTTCGTCGCGCGGCGCGCGCTCGAGCTCGCGGCGGCCGGCGACCACCATCTCCTCCTCGTCGGGCCGCCCGGCTGCGGCAAGACGATGCTCGCCCGTCGGCTCCACGGGGTGCTGCCCGACCTCGGTCCGGAGATGGCCCTCGAGGTCCTCGCCATCCACTCGCTCGCCGGCGAGCCCGTCGACGCCTCGGCGGCGACACGACGACCGCCCCTGCGCGAACCGCACCACGGCGTCTCGCTCGCCGGGCTCGTGGGCGGCGGGAGCGGCGTGCCCCGGCCCGGCGAGGTCAGCCTCGCCCACCGCGGCGTGCTGCTGCTCGACGAGCTCCTCGAGACGCCGCGCCACGTGCTCGATGCGCTGCGCCAGCCGCTCGAGCGCGGCGAGGTCGTGCTGACGCGCTCGAGCGCCCGCGTCGCCTACCCCGCTCGCGTGCAGCTCGTCGCCGCCACCAACCCGTGCCCGTGCGGTCTGCTCGGTCACCCGACGCGGGCGTGCACCTGCCCGCCGGACCGTGTCGCTCGCTACCGCGCGCGGCTGTCCGGACCGCTCGTCGACCGCATCGACCTCGCCGTCGAGCTCGCCCCGCTGACCCGCCGTGAGCTGGAGGTGCGCGCCCCGGGGGAGGCGACCACTACGGTCGCGGCGCGCGTCGCGGCCGCGCGGGCGCTGGCCGCCGCGCGCTGGGGTCCGGGCACGACCAACCGCGACGTCGGGGTGGCGCGCCTTCGTGCCGACGCGGGCGGGCGCATGGTCGAGCGCCTCGCCGGGGCGGTCGAGCGCCTCGGCGGCTCCGCGCGCGCCTTCGAGCGGGCGCTCCGGGTCGCGCGCAGCGCCGCCGACCTCGACGGTGCGGAGCGCGTCGCGGCCGAGCACGTCGACGAGGCGCTGGGCCTGAGCGCGACGCTCGCGCGATGAGCGGCGTGCACGTGCCCGTCCTCGGTCCGGTGGCCCGGCACGACCTCGACGAGGTCGCGGCTCCGGGCACGGACCCCGAGCTGCTGCTCGCGCTCGTCACCTGCGCGGCCGGGCACGGGCCCGGACCCGGGGCGCTCCGCCGACGGGCCCGCGAGCTCCCGACCGCTGCGCTCGGCGAGGATCGCGGCATCGATCCGCGTCCGACGCTCCGCGCCGTCCTCGGCCCGTCCGGGTCGCCCGATGCGGTCGCGGTCCCGCTCGCGGTCGCGGGAACGGACGCCGTCGCGACGGACGCGCGGCGGGGGATCGCCGATGCGCTCGCGCGCTGGGCCGCGCTCGGCGTGCGTGCCGCGGTCGTCGGGGACCCCGCCTACCCGGCGCGCCTCGCAGCGGGTTGGCCCGATGTGGCGGCACCGCTGTTCGTGGCATGGCGCGGCGTCCCACCGGCGGAGGCCGGCGCATCGGTCGCGATCGTCGGTGCGCGCGCCGCGAGCGGCTACGGGCGGGCGATCGCCGCCTGGCTCGCCGAGGCGGTCGCGGACGCCGGGGCACGGGTGGTCTCGGGCGGCGCGGTCGGCATCGATGCCGCGGCCCACGAGGCGGCGCTCGAGCTCCCCGGGGGGACGACCGTCGTGCTCGGCTGCGGCCACGCCGTCCCCTACCCGCGCGAGCACGCCCGCGTGGGCGGGCTCTTCGAGCGGGTGCTCGACCACGGTGGCACGGTCCTCTCGGAGCTGCTGCCGATGACGGCGCCGCGCCCGGCGGTCGTGCGAACGCGCAACCGCGTGCTCGCGGGCCTCGCCGACGTCGTCGTCGTGGTCGAGGGCGGGGCGCGCTCCGGTGCGCTGCTCACCGCCGGCGCGGCTGCCGAGCTCGACCGGACGCTCCTCGCCGTCCCCGGCGACGTGCGCGCCCCCGGTTCGGCCGCCCCGCACCTGCTCCTCGCGGAGGGCGCCGCGCCGTGCACCGGTCCGGCCGACGTCCTCGCCGCGCTCGGACCGCGGGGGACGCCGCCCGGCGCAGGGTCCGCGGGTCGGCCCGGACCGCCACGGGACCCGACGCCGGTGACGGCCGCGAGCCTCCTGCCGGACGCCGCGCGGACGGTGCTCGCGGACGCGTGGCCGCGTCCGGTGCTGCTGGAGTCGCTCGCCGAACGCTCGGGGCTCCCGGTCGCGACCCTGCTCGCAGCGGTCGCGCGCGCGCGAGCCGCCGGTGAGGTGCTCGCCGGCCCGGACGGGCTGCACCTCTCCCGCGGTCCGGTCGGCCGTTGACCCTCGGCGCGCGAGCGACCACGATCGGAGGATGACGACCACGAACGACGTGCCGACCTCCGGCGGTCCCGACGCGTCTTCGGGTGCGCAGGCCCAGTGCCCCCGCGGGGCGGCATGGTCGTCGGCCCTCTCGCTGCTCGACCGGCACGTCCGACTCGAACGGGGTCGTCGCGACCACACCGTCGCGGCCTACCTCGCCGACGCGACCGACCTCGCACGCCGGCTCGAGGCACGAGGGATCGCGGATCCGGCGGACGTGACCCTCGTGGAGCTGCGTCGCCACCTCGTCGAGCTCGACGATGCCGGCTACGCCCGCGCGACCATCGCCCGACGCGCCTCGACGGCGCGCACCTGGTTCGCCCTGCTCGCCCGTGAGGGGGTCGTCCCCGCCGACCCGGCGGCGCTGCTCGGCAGCCCCAAGCGCGGCCGGCACCTGCC
>JBEAQO010000063.1:0-5900 GCA_041163825.1 Actinomycetota bacterium
CTCGTCCTCGACGTCGCACGGACGCAGGGTGTCGGCGCCATCGCGCAGGTCGACCTCGGGGCGCGCACGCACCGCCACCACGACCTCGCGACCCTCGGACGCATGGCGACGGAGGTCCTCGCGGTCGCGCTCGACCGCCTATCGCGCGAGGGGCGGCTCGATGCACGCAGCCGCGACGCGCTCGGCGACGCCGTCACCCTCTGGCAGCCGGTGCGCGATGGCGAGGGGCTGCGGCTCGAGCCGCACACCGTGCGCGCGCCGCGTCCCGGCGCGCCCGCCGGCGGTGCGTGATGCTGCGGTCGAGCGCGTCGTCCGTCACGATCCTCGGTGCCGAGGAGGACCTGACGCTCCTCGTCGCCGCGCACCTCGCGGCGTGGGGGGTCCGCGTGGGACGCGGCGGGCTCGGCGACGGCGTGGGCCGCAGCGTCGTCGCCGCGCCGAGGTCGACCTCGGCCGACGCGCTGGTCATCGTCCTCGGTGGCGAGGACGGTGCGGCGCTTCCGGGGGTCGTCGACGCCATCGCCGGGGCCGGGTCGGACGGGACGCCCGTGGTCCTGGTCGTGCTCGAGCCCGGGACGGCAGAGGCGCTGGACACGGCGCTCGCGGCACGCGGGGTGCCCGCACCGAGCGAGCTCCTCGTCGGCGTGCCGCGCGGTCGCGACCTCTTCGAGGCGCTGGAGTCGGCGGTCACGAGCACGGCGGACGAGGTGGCCGCGCGCCCGGGGGTGCCGATCAGGCGGGCGGAGGGGCCCAGCCCGGACCGATGACGACGTGCACCGGAACGTCGAGGTTGACGTTCACCCCGGCCTCGACCGGGTCGACGACGCGGGTGATGCCGAGCTGGCGCGCGAGCTGCTCGGCGGCCTCGCGGCCACCGGAACCGAAGAAGACCACCGACGACTCGTAGTCGCTGCGCGGCACGGTCGGCGCCTGGTTCACCAGCTGGTAGCCGAGCGACCGGATGCGCTGGAGCCCCTGGGTGGAGAGCGCCAGCTCGTCGGTCTTGATGCCGTCGAAGACCTGCACGCGCACGCCGGCCGGGTCGATGGCGGGACCGGCCGGTTCCTCCGGCTCGTCCGCGGGCGCATCGGGGTCGGGCTCGGGTTCGGGCTCGACCTCCTGCGGCGGGACCGGTTCGGGCGCAGGCGTGGGCTCCGGTTCCGGCGCCGGCGCCGGCGCCTCGTCCACCGGGACCTCGACCTCGCTGGCCGACTCCCCACCGGCACCGCCGATGCCCGTGAGGCCGTCGAAGCCCTCACCGAACGTGCCGAGCGCGAGGAACAGCCCGGCCGAGAGCGCGATCAGCGCGACGGCGCCCGCACCGTTCTTCAGGAGCGAGATCGTGAAGCCACGATCCCCCTCCGGCGCGTGGCCGAGGTCGGCGGACACGGTCAGCGGGCGTCGACGCCGAGACGACGCACGGCGCGCTGGCGCTGCCGTGCTGCCCGGAGCCGTCGGAGTCGCTTCACGAGCATCGGATCGTAGGCCAGCGCCGCGTCGTCGTCGATGACGGTGTTGAGGAGCTGGTAGTAGCGGGTCGGGGAGACGTCGAAGCGCTCGCGGATGTGCTGCTCCTTGGCGCCGGCGTGGCGCCACCACTCCCGCTCGAAGTCGAGGATGGCCCGAGCGCGCTCGTCGAGCGAGACCGCGGCATCCCCTGCATCCGATGGCTCCGCGTGGCCCTTCGCCTGCCCGTCCATCCGACGCTCCTCCTCCGCCGAGGACCCCACCATCCGGCACCGCCACGGGCCGGACGACATGCGGGGAAGCACATCGACGTGGTTCGACGCTAGCGCAGCGGGAGGGACCCTGCCGCGAGGCCCCGACCGGCCGCTGCGGGCGGCCCGTACGCTCCTGGCCGCGCCGAGGTAGCTCAGTCGGGAGAGCACCCGCCTTGTAAGCGGGGGGTCGCGGGTTCGATCCCCGCCCTCGGCTCGGCGTCCGGGCTCAGCCGGTCGCGTCGCGCGCGCCCCGGAGCAGGAACAGCGAGACCCCGGCCGCGACCGAGGCGTTGAGCGAACCGACCCGGCCGCGCATCGGCAGACCCACCAGCGCGTCGCAACGCTCGCGGGTCAACCGCGCGAGCCCGGCGCCCTCGGCCCCGACGACGAGCACCACGGCCTCGGCGGCGAGCGGATGGGTCGCGAGGGGCTCCCCGGCCACGTCGAGCCCGAGCACCCAGAGCCCGCGCTCCTTCAGCTCCCCGAGGGCGCGCACCAGGTTCGGCACGACCGCGACGGGCAGGTGGGCGAGCGCGCCGGCGGCGGCCTTCTCGACGGTCGGCGTGACGGTGGCGCTGCGCCGCCCGGGCAGGACGAGCCCGTGCGCACCGACCGCCTCGGCGCTGCGCGCGATCGAGCCCAGGTTGTGCGGGTCGGTCACTCCGTCGAGCGCGACGACGAGCGGCGCCTCGCCGGCCGCCTCGGCGCGGGCGAGCATCGCGTCGAGCGTCACGGTCGGGAACGCCGGCGCCTCAGCGACGACCCCCTGGTGGACGAGCCCGGGGAGGAGCCGGTCGAGCTCCTCGCGCGGCACCGTGACGACCTCGATGCCGGCGGCCCGGGCGGACGCGACGAGCTCATCGACGACCTCGCCCTCGGAGCGGCCCTCGGCGACGAGCACCCGCCGCACGTCCGCGCCGGCGCGCAGCAGCTCCCGCACCGGATGCAGCCCGCCGACGAGCCGACCCGACGTCGCTGCGGAACCCGGCGCCCGACCCGATCCGCGCGACCCCCGCTGGCCACGACCCGCGGCGCTCGAGGACGACGTCACGCGCCCGTCGCGTACCAGCGCGGTCCCTCGGGACGGTCCTCGACCACGACACCCGCCTCGGCGAGCTCGTCGCGCAGCCGGTCGGCGGTCGCGAAGTCCTTGGCCGCGCGCGCGGCGGCGCGCTGCTCGAGGAGCCCGGTGACCAGCGGTGCGATGCGCGTCTCGAAGGCGCGCGCGGCGGCGAGGTCGTCAGCGAGCCCGAGCCCGAGCGTGCCGTCGGCCAGGCGCACGAGCGTCGCGGCGTGCCCCGCGAGCCCGGCTCGCGCCGCACCATCGCCACGATCGGCGAGCGTCGCGAGCTCGTTGCCGGCGGTGACGAGCTCGTGGAGGGCGGCGATCGCGACCGGGGAGTTGAGGTCGTCATCCATCGCGGCCGTGAAGGCCGCGGCGTGGTGCTCCGCCGCGCCCTCGTCGGGCGCCGCGTCCCCGGCGACGAGCGCCGCGGTGCGCAGGAACGTCAGGAAGCGCTCGTGGACGGTCGCGGCGTCGCGCAGGCGGTCGGTCTCGAAGGTCAGCGGGGTGCGGTGCTGGGCCGAGAGGTACCACAGCCGCAGCGGCCCCCGACCCCACGCGTCGAGCGCGTCGGCGAGCGACACGACGTTGCCGACCGACTTCGACATCTTCTCCTCGCCCATGCGCACCATGCCGTTGTGCACCCAGTGGCGGGCGAAGGTGGTGCCGTGGGCGGCCTCGTGCTGGGCGATCTCGTTCTCGTGGTGGGGGAAGACGAGGTCGAGCCCGCCGCCGTGGATGTCGAAGCCGGCACCGAGGTGGCGCACCGACATCGCCGAGCACTCGAGGTGCCAGCCGGGACGACCGTCGCCCCACGGCGATGGCCAGCTCGGCTCGTCGGGCTTGGCGGCCTTCCACAGCGCGAAGTCGAGCGGGTCCTCCTTGCGGTCGGCGTCGACGACGTCGTCGCCCTGCTGGAGGTCGTCGATGCGCCGGTTGGACAGGCGGCCGTAGGCCTCGAAGGAGCGCACGCGGAAGAACACGTCCCCGTCGACGACGTAGGCCTTGTCCTGCTCGAGCAGTCGCGTGACGAGCGTCTGCATCTCGAGCAGGTGCCCGGTCGCGAGCGGCTGGACATCGGGCGGCAGCACGCCCAACCGGTCCATCACGCGGTTGTAGGCGCGGGTGTTGCGCGTCGCGACGATGGCGGCATCCGTGCCCTCGCGCCGGGCGCGCAGGATGATCTTGTCGTCGATGTCGGTGACGTTCTGCACGAAGCGCACGGCGAGGCCGGTGGCGACGAGGTGCCGGCGCAGGACGTCGAACACCACCGAGGCGCGTCCGTGCCCGACGTGCGCCTCGGCCTGCACGGTCGGACCGCAGACGTAGAGCGATGCCTCGCCGGGCGTGCGCGGCGCGAAGGGCCGCTCCGCGCGCGCGAGGGTGTCGTAGAGGACGAGGGCCATGCGTCCCACCGGGTCGGCGTCGCCGTCGGTCTCGGCGTCGGTCGTGGCGTCGGTCTCGGTGTCGGACCGATCGGCGAGCGCACGGAGCGAGGGTGCCCGCGGCGCTCGGAGGGGTCCTGACCTCGTGAGCCTAGTGCCGGGCCGACCCGGGCCGACCGGGCGAACCCCGGCGCGGCCGGCTCAGAGCTCGACGACGAGGCAGGTCGCCCAGCAGGCCACGCCCTCCCCGCGGCCGACCGCGCCGAGGCCGTCCGTGGTCGTGGCCTTCACCGAGACCCGGCCCGGCTCGACGCCGAGGGCGGCCGCAAGGTTCGCGCGCATCGCCTCGCGCGCGTCCCCGATCCGCGGGCGCGCGGCGACGACGGTGACGTCGAGGTTCGTGACCGCGAGCCCGGCCGTCGCCAGCTCGTCCACGACCTCGGCGAGCAGGCGCATCGAGTCGGCACCGGCGAGCTCGGGTGCATCGACCCCGAAGCGCGTGCCGAGGTCCCCGGCGGCCATCGCACCGAGCAGCGCGTCGGCGACCGCGTGCGCGACGACGTCGGCGTCGGAGTGGCCGAGCAGCGCCGCGTGCGAGGCCAGGCGCACCCCGGCGAGGACGACGGTCGCACCCTGAGCCGCCTCGGCCGCCGCGGGCCGGGGCTCGAAGGCATGGACGTCGAGGCCCGATCCGATGCGCATCCTCACGCCTCCTCGGAGCCGGGCGGGCCCGCCGGATCCGCCGCATCGGTCATCGCCGTGCTCGCCCCGGCCGCGTCGGGGAGTGCCGCGTCGGGATGCGATCCGACGAGGGCCTCGAGCAGCTCGAGGTCGCGACGGTAGGTCACCTTGTGCGCGAGCGGCGACCCCTCGACGAGCACGATGCGCCCGGCGAGCCGGCCCTCGGCCAGCAGGCGCTCGACGGGGACCAGCTCGTCCGTGTCGACCGCCGACGACGCGGCCGCTGCCGCGAGCGCCGCCTCGAGCACGTCGCGACGCAGGACCTGCGGGGTCTGCACCCCGACGAGCCCATCACGCGGCCGGGTCGAGACCGTCCCGTCGTCCGTCACGTGCTTGAGCGTGTCGGCGAGCGGGAGCGCCGGTGCGCTCGCGACGACGTCGTCGACCAGCGCGTCGATCGCGGCCGCGACCACCGCGGGCGGCACGAGCGGACGCGCCGCGTCGTGGACCGCGACGATGTCGAGCCCGGGCGGCAGCGCCGCGAGCCCGGCGCGCACGCTGTCGGCGCGGGTCGCCCCCCCGGGGACGAGCACGGTCGCGACGCCGATGCCCCGGAGCGCGGCCGCGGTCGCGTCAC
Organism: Actinomycetota bacterium; assembly: GCA_041163825.1. Lineage (GTDB taxonomy): Bacteria > Actinomycetota > Nitriliruptoria > Nitriliruptorales > Nitriliruptoraceae > JBEAQO01. The sequence continues at coordinate 5,488 of JBEAQO010000063.1, forward strand.
GGTGCTCGGGGTGATGGGCGACGACCAGGGTGGTGACCCCGCCCGCCACCAGCCGGCGCGCCGCGTGCGCCACCAGGGGGAGTCCCGCGAGGGCCACGAGGGCCTTGGGGGTCGCGGCGTCGGCGTCGAGCCGGAGGCCCTCCCCCGCGGCGACGAGGATCGCACCGACCCGATCGCGGCGCACGGTGCCGTCGTCCCCCGCGCTCGGGGTCGGACCGGGCGTCAGACCTGCTGCTCCTCGAGGATCTGGTCGATCATCTCGGCGGTGCGTTCCTCGCCCTTCTTGGTGGCGACGGCGAGCTCGGAGAGCAGGATCTGCCGGGCCTTGTTGAGCATGCGCTTCTCGCCGGCGGAGAGGCCCTTGTCGCGTTCCCGGACGGCGAGGTTGCGCACGACCTCGGCGACCTGGAAGA
>JBEAQO010000064.1:0-3343 GCA_041163825.1 Actinomycetota bacterium
CGACGACCGCGACCAGCTGGAGCAGGGCCAGCCCGGCGGCTGCCGGCAGGTCGAGCGTCTGGGTGGTCGCGCGATGGATCTCCACCTCGAGCGTGGCCCGAGCCGGACCGCCGAGCAGCAGGACCACCCCGAAGGAGGTCGCGGAGAACAGCAGCACGATGACCGAGGCGGAGCCGATCGAGGCGGCGAGCCGTGGCAGGGTGACCGAGACGAAGGTCCGCACGGGGCCGGCGCCGAGCGTCCGTGCGGCCTCCTCGACGGCGGGGTCGAGGTTCGCCCAGCGTCCACCGACGGTGCGCACGACGACGGCGAGGTTGAAGAACGTGTGCGCGGCGACGATCGCGGGCAGGCCGCCCTGGGGGTCGCGCCCCATCCCGACGAGGAGCGCGGTGAACGCGGCACCGACGACGATCGTGGGGAGCACGAAGGGGACCATCAGGGCGGCCTCGACGAACCGACGGCCCGCGAAGCGGAAGCGGCCCGTCAGGGCGGCGATCGGCAGCGCCACCGCGAGCGTGGCGAGCGTGGAGAGGATGGCCTGACCGAGCGTGAAGCCGACGAGGCGCCAGGTGACCGACGCGCCGAGGACGCGGGCGAGCCCGGTCCCGGAACCGAGGCCCCGAGCCACGATCGCGCCGACGGGCCATACGTAGACCAGCGCGAGGAACGTCAACGGAACCGCCACGAGCATCGAGGCCCCGGCGCGACCACGCGCCGTGCGCGCTCCTGCGACCGGGGCGGTCATCGCAGGACGGTCGTCGTCCAGCGCGCGATCCACGCGTCCCGCTTCGCGGCGACCAGGGCGGGGTCGAGCTCGAGGGCGTCGGGGACGTCAGCGGCGTGCTCCACGAAGACCTCGGGCAGCCGCGCATCGAGACGGACGGGACGGACGAACATCCTCAGTGGGACGTCCTCCTGGAACGCTCGTCCGAGCAGATGGTCGACCAGGAGGCGCGCTGCCTCCGGATGCTCGGTGGACGCGAGGATCCCGACGAACTCGACCTGCCGGTAGCAGCTGGCCGTCACGACCGCTGTCGGCGCCCGCTCGGGCGTCGGGTCCGCGAAGTGGACCTCGGCCGCCGGACTCGAGGCGTAGGACACGACGATCGGGCGGTCGCCGCCGTAGAGGCTGAACGCGGTGTAGTAGGCGTCGGACCATCCGGACACGACACGCACGTCGTTGGCCCGCAGCTCCTCCCACCACGCGAAGGCCGCCTCCTCCCCGAAGCGGGCGATGGTGGCGAGCAGGAACGCGAGTCCCGGCGAGGACGTCGAGGGGTCCTGCACCACGGTGAGCCCGGCGTACGCGGGAGTGACGAGGTCGGCCAGGTCCTGCGGCGGCGCGAGGTCGCGCCCCTCGAACCACGTCCGGTCGAAGTTGAGGCAGACCTCGCCCACGTCGACGGGCGTCAGTCGGCCCGTCGGGTCGAGATCGCTCGCCGGATCGATCGACGCGAGCTCGGGGGAGCGGTAGGGCAGGAAGAGGTCCGAGGCGAGTGCGCGTCCGAGGAAGGTCGAGTCGACCCCGAAGAGCAGGTCGCCCTGCGGAGCGGCGGCGGTCAGGATGGTCTGGTTGAGCGCGGAGCCGGCGTCACCGAGGGGGAGGAGCGTGACGGTGATGCCGGTCCGGGCCGCGAAGTCCTCGAGGACCGCCGTCGAGACGTCGAAGGAGTCATGCGTCATGAGGGTCAGCACGACGGCCTCGGTCCCGACGGCATCGTCGTCCATCGTGCTCGAGCAGGCCGCGGCGAGCCCCGCGGCCACGAGGAGCAGCGCGGCGGTGGCGCCCGATGGCGCGAGGCGGGAACGGGAACGGTCGCGGGGACGGGTCATGGCCAGGGGTCCTCGGGGTCGGGTTCGGGCTGCACCGCGAGCAGTGCACCGGTCGCGACTCGCACCTCGGCGCGGGCACCGAGGAAGCGGTTCGACACGCCACGGGACGAGCCGGGCAGGAGCTCATCGTCAGCGAGGGGGAAGGCCAGCCCGGTGGTCGTGACGCCCCGCGCGCCGCCGTGAGCGGCGAGCAGCGTCACGGTCTCGCCGGCTCGGCCCGAGAGGGCCCGAGCGTCGTGCACGACGGTCACGAGCGCTCCGCCGAGCAGTGCCGTCAGCCGGAGGCCGCGGTAGCGGTCCGCCGCGAGCAGCCCGACGTTGCCGAGCAGGTGGTCGAGGCGCCCGCCGTGTCCGCCGATGACGAGCACGCGTCCCGCCCCCTCGTCGCGGGCGCGGTCGAGCGCGAGCTCGAGGTCGGTGGCGTCCTTGTCGCTGGGGTGCTCGACGACCTCCGTCCCGGCGAGGGCCGCGGCCCCGAGCGTGGCGAGGGGGGTCGAGTCGAGGTCGCCGATGAGGACGTCGACGGTGAGCCCGAGCGCCGGGGCGTGCAGGATGCCGCCATCGGCCGCGATGACCCGCGCGGCACGGGGGAGGGGTCGGACGAGTGGGGCGGTCATCTCCGCGCCGCCCGCCAGCACGATGGTCAGGGGATCGCCAGCCACCCGTCACCCTCCCTCCGCCGGCATTACCCGGCTCAGGTTCTACGGGTCGGCGACGACGGGCCCTTGGGCCCCGGTCACCCTCTCAGCCCGGCGCGTCCCGAGCTCCCCGGTGTGTCCGTGCGACGAGCGTTCCGCGCGCTGCGGACCTCGTCGTGGCGCGGAGGGTAGCGGCGCGACGGGACCGTCACGGACCTCCCGTGTCCGCCGGATCGGCGTGGTCCTGCCGACGGAGGCGTCGCCCGGTGATCTCGTCGGGCACGACGCGGATCCACGTCGCCTCGGCATCTCCGAGCGCCCAGCTCTCGAGCGCGCCGGCGTAGCGCGCCGCGTCCTCGACGACCTCGGTGCGCACCCAGCGGCCGTGGGCATCCCCGAGCACCATCCGGCCATGCACTCCTTCCTCGGCGTGCCGATCGAGGTCCGCGGTGAGATCTGGGGCAACCTCTACCTGACCGAGAAGGAGGGCGGGGCGGTCTTCGAGGAGGAGGACGAGGAGCTCGTGCGCGGCCTCGCGGCGGTCGCGGGCAGCGCGATCGCGAACGCGCGCCTGCTCGAGGAGTCGCGGCGACTCAGCGTCGTCGAGGAGCGCGAACGCATCGGTCGCGACCTCCACGACACGGTCATCCAACGGCTGTTCGCCGCCGGGCTCGGGCTGCAGGCAGCGGCCCGCCGGATCGAGGACCCCGGGACCGTGGCGCGCGTCACGGCCGCGATCGACGAGATCGACCTCACCGTCAAGGAGATCCGGTCGACCATCTTCGCGCTGCAGGCCGATGCCGAGCAGCTGGGTGGCGTGCGGGCCCGCCTCCTCGAGGTGGTCGAGGAGGTCGGCGGCCTGCTCGCGCGTG
>JBEAQO010000065.1:0-14166 GCA_041163825.1 Actinomycetota bacterium
CCCAAGTACGCCGGCCTCGACAAGGTCAACCCGTCGTCCGTCATCCTCTCGGGCGAGATGATGCTGCGGCACCTCGGCTGGACCGAGGCCGCCGACCTCATCCTCGCCGCCGTGGAGCGGAGCATCGGCGCAGGCACCGTGACCTACGACTTCGCCCGGATGATGGATGGCGCCACCGAGGTGTCCTGCTCGGGCTTCGGGGACGCCCTGATCGCGAACCTCTGAGCCCGTGCGTGACGGGGGACCACCGGCCTTCGCCTGGGACTGGCTGGCGCGCCAACGCCTGCCGTGGCAGGAGGTCCGGCGCCGATTGATGACGCATGCGGACCCCGTCCTCGCCCGGCGCTACGCCACGAGCGACGCCCGGCACGAGGTGATGGCGCTGCTCCGGGTCGACCACCCGAGCGACGAGCGGGTGCGCGCAGCCCTCGACGCCGTCGTCGTCGAGCTCGTGTTCCTCGGACGCGTCGACATCGCGCTCTCCGAGCGCGGGGTCGCCAGCCCTCCCCGCGGCCTGCGCTGGTGGTACGAGCACCTGGCCGGGGCGGATGGTGCCGGACCCGCAGCAGCCGGCCCGGCCGATCCCGCACCGCACGGACCGGTGGCCGAGCCGCGACAGCTCGCGCTCGCGCTCGACGACGTGCTCGCCGGCTACGGGGACGTCGACGGTCGGATCCGACCCGACCGGACACCGACGGACTCCGAACCCCTCCGTGGGACGCATCCCGCGACCCGCGGTGCCAACGAGGCGGGACCCGGCCGGGACGGGACGGAGGCGGTCGCGTGAGCCGATCGGCGGGAACGACGGCGCGGCCCGATGCGCACGGCGCACCGGGCCTGCCGGTCGTCCGCACGGTCGTCCGACGCGTGCTGACGCGGATGTTCGGCCCGCCCCCCTTCGACGCCTCGCGCGCCCCGGGCGACCCCGGCCTGACGGGCCCCGGCTCCCCCTCCTGGCGCGTGATCGGCGAACCCGCGGCCATCGCCGGCGGCATCCGCGGCCTGCTCGTCCAGGTCTCCCATCCGCTCGCGATGGCCGGGGTCGCCGACCACTCCGCCTTCCGCGAGGACCCGCTCGGCCGCCTCCAGCGCACGTCCGCGTACGTCACGACCTCGACCTTCGGCTCCGTCCCCGAGGCGATCGCGGTCCTGCGTCGGGTCCGGGCGGTCCACCCGCGCGTCGTCGGGACCGCGCCGGACGGGAGGCCCTACCGGGGCGACGACCCGGACCTGCTGACCTGGGTCTCGATCGCCCTGACCTCCTCGTTCCTCGACGCGCATCGTCGCTGGTCGCCCGATGCGCTCACCGACGTCGAGGCCGACCGCTTCGTCGCGGAGCAGTCACGCATCGCCGCGCTGCTCGACCCGCGCGTCGAGCTCACCGTGCTCGAGGGCGAGGGGGCGGCGGAGCTGCGCGCCGGGGGGCTCGACGCCCGCCTCCCGCTCATCGCCGATGGCCTGCTGCCGACCGACGTCCCCGCGCTCGAGGCAACGCTCGCCCGGTTCCTCCCGGAGCTCGGCATCGACGCGCAGGGTCGCGACGCGCTCGCCTTCCTGCGCTGGCCACCGATCCCGCGATCCGCGCGTGCCGGCTACCAGGTGCTGCTCGCCGGCGCCGTGGGATCGCTCGGACCCGAGCTCCGACGGGCGCTGGAGTTCGACCTCTCGGAGCGCGCCGCGCGGCTCGCCGTGCGACAGGCGGGTCTCGCGCTCCGCGCGATGCGTCTGGCGACGGGCACCTCCCCGTCGATGCATGCCGCCTGGGACCGCGTCAGCGCCTGAGGAGCGCCGGGTCCATGCCGTAGGGGAGCTCGAGCCGGTGCTCGGCGAGGAGCCGAGCATCCGCGAGGAGCTCGCGGGTCGGCAGGTCGACGACCACCCGTCCCGCGTCGAGCACCAGCGAGCGCGGGCAGAGCTCGAGCGCCAGCGGCAGGTCGTGCGTGACCACGAGCTGCGCGACATCGAGCGAGCGCAGGCGCTCGATGAGTTCCCGCCGGCTGGCTGGATCGAGCCCCGAGGTCGGCTCGTCGAGCACGATGATCTCCGGGTGCGAGGCGAGCACCGTCGCGATGGCCACCCGACGTCGCTCGCCGCCCGAGAGATGGTGCGGCGCACGGGACCCATGGTCGGGCAGCCCCACCGCCGCCAGGGCCTCCGCGACGCGCTCGGCGAGCTCCGCGCCCGCGAGCCCGGCGTTGGCCGGCCCGAACCCGACGTCCTCGGCGACGGAGGGCATGAAGAGCTGGTCGTCCGGATCCTGGAACACCAGTCCGACGCGCCGGCGGACCTCCGCGACCGTGCCGTCGGACAGCGCGATCCCGCCGACCCGGACCCGACCTTTGGAGGCACGCAGGATGCCGTTGGCGTGGAGCGTGAGCGTGGTCTTGCCCGCGCCGTTGGGACCGAGCAGAGCGACCCGTTCGCCCGGCGCGATCGTGAGGTCCACCCCGACGAGCGCCTCGGAACCGTCGGGGTAGCGGAACGCGACGTCCTCGAAGGCGAGCGCGGGAGCGATCGGGTCACCGTGGGGCGCCGCCGCGGCCGCGGGGGTCGGATCGACCGTCATGCGAGGCTCCGTTCGACGAGGCGGGCGGCGATGGCGAGGGCGGGCAGGGTCGCCGCGAGCGCCCAGTCCGCGGGCCGAGCGGCTCGCTCCGAGGCCGGCGGGGGCAGGACCCCGACGTAGCCCCGGGCGAGCATCGCTGCGTGGACACGCTCGCCACGCTCGTAGGAACGGACGAAGAGCGCGCCGGCGCTCGCGGCCAACGGGCGGAGCTGCCACAGCCAGCGCGGGTCGTGCCCGCGCGAGGTCATCGCGACGCGCTGGCGCGCGAACTCCCCGGCGATGACCTCGAGGTAGCGCACCATGAACGTCGCGATCTGCGTGAGCGTCGGAGGGACACGGAGCCGTTCGAGGCCCCGAAGCAGCCCGGGCACCTCGGTCGTCGCGACCAGCAGGATCGAGGTCGCGGCACCGAGGAGGGCCTTGACGGCGATCCCGAACGCGCCCCAGAGCCCATCGACGGAGAGCGAGAGCCCGACGACGTCGATGCGCTCACCGGCCGCGACGAACGGGACGACGAGCGCCAGGAGCAGGAACGGGGCGACGACCACGAGCCGAGCGAGGACGAATCGCAGCGGGATGCGTGCGAGGCGGACGGCGACGAGGAGCAGCAGCGCATGGACCGCGAACACCGCCGGCACTTCGCGCGGTGTCGAGGCGACCGTGGCGACGAACGTGAACCCCGCAACGACCTTGACGTGCGGCGGCAGGTGGTGCACGACGCTGTGCTCGTGCACGTAGAGCGCATGCGCGTGCCCGGCCCCCACGTGTCAGGCGCCCACGGACACGTGCACGCGGCGGGCGAGGCCCATCCGCGTCCGGTCCCTGCGTCCGGCGCCGATCACCGGGACTCGGCGTGGACGTCCGGCCCGGTCGACCGGCGTCGGTCCCGCACCGCCAGCAGCAGCCCGCTGCCCACGGCGAGCGTCAGCAGCGTCCCCGTCGCACCGGCGATCGCGAGGCTCACCGTCTCGTTCGCGACACCGGAGGTCGCGTAGTCCGCGAACACCGACGAGCCGAGGACGTGGTCCTCCGCGCTCGAGATGAACCCGGTGTCCTCGGCGACGCGCTCGAGCCCGTCCGGGTCATCGACCGCGAACTGCGACACGACGACGGCGACCGCGAGCGAGGCGACGAGACCCGCGACGAGCGGCCCGCGCATCGAACGACGTGCGCGCTCGGCATCGACCGCGAGCCCATCCGCGCCGCGCACGAGGTCCGGCCGTGCCGCGAGGACGGCGGAGACGGTCGCTGCGGTGATCAGCCCCTCCCCGATGCCGATCAGGACGTGGACACCGACCATCGCCCCGAACACCCGGTCGAAGGGGACGTTGACCGTCGCCCCGAAGAGCCACTGCAGGCTGAAGGCCATGGCGGAGAACACGACGGAGGCGAACGCGCCGATGCCCGCCGCGGCGGCGACACCCGCGCGGGTCAGCGGGAGCAGCCGACGCGCCCCGCGGAAGACCGCCCAACCGCCGAGCGAGGTCACGACCGCCATGTTGAGCACGTTGTAGCCGAGCGCGGTCAGGCCACCGTCGGCGAACACGAGCGCCTGCACCACGACGACGACCGTCACCACGAGCAGGCCGAGCGATGGCCCCAGGAGGACGGCGGCGAGGGCCCCGCCGAGCAGGTGGCCCGTCGTGCCGGCCGCGACGGGGAAGTTCACCATCTGCGCCGCGAACACGAACGCGGCGGTCAGCCCCGCGAGCGGCACGCGCTTGTCATCGAGCTGGGAGCGGGTCGCCCGCAGCGCCGCACCGACGGCGGCCACGGACACGACCCCGGTCGCGATGGCGGTCGGGGCCGAGAGGAAGCCGTCAGGTGCGTGCATGGTGCGCTCCTGGTCACGGCCCACCCGAGCGGGCCCGTTGTTGCGAACGGTTCGCAGCCTAGCAGCGCGCCCCGGGATCCGACGACCGGCTCCGGGTCGAGGCTCCGGGGCAGGCTCCGGGTCGAGGCTCCGGGGTAGGCCCCCGGCGCGAGGCTCCGAGCGGAGGGCCCGGTGGCGAGGCGCGGTGGGCCGGGTGACGCGCGGGGCGAGGGAGGCCGAGGGGCCCGCGCCCGGGCCCCTTCCGGTCGCGTCGCTCCCCCGAGCCTGCCACGGCGCCCCGCGCGTCGATCCGAGTCTGCGCCGCCCCTGCGACAGACGGGACGGACCCGGTGTCCCGGTCGGTCCCGGTCGGTCCCGATCGCCCGGGTCACCCGGCGATCAGGTGGTCCCGACACCGCCCGCGGCGGCGGGGCCGGCCGGCGACACCGCTGGCGTGGTCCGAGCGGTCACCGCGAGCGCGATGCCCGCCACCACGATCACGACACCGAGGAGCTGCGGGCCCGAGAGGGCCTCGCCGAGCACGGCCCAGGCGACGCCGCCCGCGACGACCGGTTCCGAGGTGCCCACCAGCGCGATGCGCGTCGCTCCGGCGTGGCGGATGGCACGCAGCGTGAGGAGGAAGGGCGCGACGGTCCCGAGCAGGACGACCCAGGCGACCAGCGCCCAGACCGGCAGGGTGGGGACGGGACCATCGGGAGCGATGGCGATCGGTCGCAGCAGCGCCGTGAACGGGAACTCCCACCACGGATGGAGCACGAGCCACACGAGCGAGGACGCGACGAAGCCGTAGGCGGCGAGCGACTCGGCATCCCGACCGGCGAGGGCCCGTTCGCTCGTCAGGAGGTAGAAGGCGAGTGCGACCGCCGCACCGGCGGCGGCGATGACGCCGACGCGATCGAGCGGGCCCGCCGGCCCGACGCGCCCCACCAGGCCGAGGCCACCGAGGGAGAGCGCGACGGCCGCCCAGATGCGCCGCCGGACGGGCTCACGGCGGACGTACCGGACCCAGAGCGCGACCAGCAGCGGCGCCGTGAACTCGATCAGCAGGGCGATCCCGACCGGCAGGCGGGCGATGGCGATGAAGTAGCTCCACTGGACGAGGGACACCCCGACGAGGCCGTAGAGGAGGAGCCCCGGGACCTCGGCCGTTCGGACGACGAGCGCCGGCCGACGGACGACCGCGAGCCCGGCCACGAGCACCAGCCCGGCCCCCGAGACCCGCAGCGCCATCAGTTCTCCGGCCACGAGCCCGCTCTCGAGCACGAGCTTGCTGACGGTGCCATTGACACCGAAGAGGAGGGCCGCGAGGAGCGCGAGCGCAGCGCCCCGACCCACGCGTCGCCCGCCGGCCGCCACGTAGGTCATGGGGCGAGGCTAACCGGCCGCGCACGGACGCACGGGCGCACGGGTGCACGGCTGGACGTCACTACGATGCGGGTACGGGCATCGTCCCGGGCGAACGGACCGACCGGCCCCGCCCGAGACCCCCGCGAGCAGCGGGATCAGGAGCAGCAGGATGTCGGACCCGAACTTCCCGCCCACGCCCGCGCGCAGCGCGACGTCCCCCGTCGCCCTCGTCGTGGCCTCGGCGCTGCTCGCCCTCGCCCTGGGCGGTGGGATGTGGAGCGTCGCGCAGGGCATCTCGGTCAGGGGCGCCGACGATGGGGTCACCGTCACCGGTTCGGCGCGTGCGAGCGTCCGTGCGGACCGCGCGCTGTGGACCATCAACGTCAACGAGCAGTCGTTCGACCTCCCGACGGCCATCGCGCGCACGAACGAGGGCATGGACCTCGTGACGGGCTACCTGACCGCGAACGGCATCGCCGACGAGCAGGTCTCCTTCGGTGGACTGACGACGAACGTCAACTACGAGTACCTCGACGGCAACTTCACGGGCAACGTGCTCGGCTACAGCGCCTATCGTGAGCTCAAGGTCCGCACCGACGACGTCGACCTCGTCGACCGGCTGAGCCGTGGCATCGGCAGCGTGCTCGAGTCGGGCTACGCGATCAGCGCGTGGGCGCCGGAGTACTACATCACGATCCTCCCGGAGCTGCGTCCGCAGCTGCTCGAGGAGGCCGTCGCCGACGCGCTGGCACGGGCCGAGGCGATGGTCTCGGTGACCGGCGGCGAGGTGTCCGGGGTGCGCGCGGTGCGCTCGGGTCCGTTCCAGGTCAGCTCGCCGGACTCGGTCGAGGTCAGCGACTACGGCCTCTACGACACGACGACGATCGACAAGACGGTCACCGCGACCGTCACCGTCACCTTCGCGACCCGATAGCAGGATGCGCGACGGCGACCCCGACCATCCGGTCCCGCGCAGCTCGCGCGCGCTGCTGCTCGATGGCGCCTTCGGACCGTTCTTCGCCGGCAAGGTCCTCGCGACCATCGGCATCTGGATCCACAACGTCGCCGCCGCGATCCTCGTCCACCGGCTGACGGGCTCGGCGCTGCTGGTCGGTGCGGTGAGCGTCGGGCAGTTCGTCCCCCAGCTCCTGCTCGCCCCCTGGAGCGGCGCGCGCGCCGATCGTCGTGACCGGCGACGACAGGTGATCCTCGGCGTCGGGGTCACGACCGCGGGCGCCGCGGGACTGACCGTCTGGTCCGCCGTCTCCGGGCTCGACGGGCGCCGCGGGGCAGCGGCGATCATCGCGGCCGCCACCGTCGTGGGCATCGGGTTCGCCCTGAGCGGCCCTGCGATGCAGGCCATGATCCCCCAGCTCGTGCGGCCGACCGAGCTGACGACGGCGATCGCCATGACGTCGATCCCGATGATGGTCGCTCGCACGACCGGACCCGCGCTGGGCGCACTGCTGATCACCGCAGGGGGTCCGGTCGCGACCTTCGGCACGACCGTCGGACTCAACGTCCTCTACCTCGGCGCCCTCGCGCGCACGCGCCCCCGCCCCGACGAGCAGCGGCACGACCGGCCCCGTGACCTCCTCGCGGGCTGGCGGTTCGCGCGCTCGGACCCGCGAGTCGCCCGTGCGCTCGTCGCCATCGCGATCATCGGTGTCGGTGTCGACCCGGTCATCACGCTCACACCGTCGCTCGTCGCGGAGCTCCGCGAGCCGGCGGCCCTCGTCGGCGTCATGGCATCGGCCTTCGGCGGCGGCGCCGCCACGGCCTTCCTCCTCCTCGGGGCGGTCCGGCGACGGCTCGGGCTGCCAGCGACCGGGACCCTCGGCCTCGGCGTCCTCGCCGCCTCGCTCCTCGTCGCGAGCCTCGCGCCCTCCGGTCCGGTCGCCATCGCCGCCTTCGCCGTCGGCGGGATCGGGATGACACTGGCCCTCCCCTCATTCACCGCGGTGATCCAGCGCACGGTCCCCGACGCGGTCCGCGGACGCGTGATGGCGCTGTGGTCGGTCGCGTTCCTCGGGTCGCGCCCACTGACCGCCAGCGCGACCGGTGCGCTCACGGACGCGACCTCGGTCCGCGTCGCCCTGCTCGTCTCCGTCGTCACGATCGTGATCGGAGCCTGGATGACACGGCAGCCCTACCTCCCGGACGGCCCGCTCGCTCCGAGCGCCGAGATCACCTCGGCATCCGTCGTCTGACCGAAGTCCTCGTAGGCGCCGCCCACGCCGAGGAAGGGTCGCGGAACCTCGAGGGTGACGAGGCCCTCGACGTCCCCCTCGAGCTCGCTGAGCGTGTCGGCCGGAGCGACCGGCACGGCGAGCACGACCCGCGCCGCCCCACGGGCCCGTACCACCGCGATCGCCGCTCGAGCGCTGCCACCGGTCGCGAGGCCGTCGTCGACGATGACCACGGTGCGGCCCGAGAGGTCGAGCGGAGGACGCCCGGCCCGGTAGCGAGCGACGCGCTCGACCAGCACCGCGGACTCCGCTGCGGCGACCGCCTCGACCTGTGCCGGCGAGAGCCCGAGGTGCACGACCGTGCGCCCATCGACGATCCGGACCCCGCCCTCGCCGAGCGCGCCGAACCCGAACTCGGGCTGGTCGGGCGCCCCGAGCTTTCGCACGACGAGCACGTCGAGCTCCGCCCCGAGCGCCCGCGCGACCTCCGCGGCGACCGGGACCCCCCCACGCGCGAGCCCGAGGACCACGGGGGCACGGCCGCCCGGATCACGGAGCCCCGGCTCCTCGGCGAGGCGCCGACCCAGCCGGCATCCGGCCTCACGGCGGTCCCGGAAGCCCATGCCTCGCCCTCCTCGTGCATCGGCCCGTCGTGCCCCACGCCGCGCCCTTCGGGCCGAGACTACGCTCGGAGTGCTCGTGCGCGAGCGGTGCGCGGGCGTCCCGGCCGACCGTCCGGTGCGGCCGCCCGAGGGAGGCACAGCGATGGCACGCGGCTTGATCGTCGTCGACGTCCAGAACGACTTCTGCGAGGGCGGGTCGCTCGCCGTGGCGGGCGGGGCCGCCGTCGCGAGCGCCATCTCCTCGCACCTGGCCGAGCATCGTGGCGACTACGCCCTCGTCGTCGCGACGCGGGACTGGCACATCGATCCCGGCACGCACTTCGCGGACGAACCGGACTTCTCGGCCACGTGGCCGGCCCACTGCGTCGCCGACACCGACGGCGCGGCGTTCCACCCCGCGCTCGATGACGCGGTCGATTTCCGATCGAACGTCGACGCGGTGGTCTCCAAGGGCGCCTACGAAGCTGCGTACTCGGGCTTCGAGGGTCGCACCGACGACGACCGCGCGCTCGCTGATCTCCTGCGCGGCGCCGGCGTCACCGAGGTCGACGTCGTGGGCATCGCGACCGACTACTGCGACCGCGCGACCGCCCTGGATGCGGTGCGCGAGGGCTTCTCGACGCGCCTGCTCGTCCCGCTGACCGCTGGCGTTGCGCCCGACACCACCGCAGCGGCGCTCGAGGAGCTGGCGGCGGCCGGGGTCGAGATCGTTCAGGCGCTCTGAGCCGAGCGCCGGCGCTCGCGAGCGCTCCCTCGGAGCGCCGCGAGGAGCGGGTCGCGCGCGCGGATGCCGAGGATCGCGACGAGCACGACGAGCATCTGCGCCGTCACCGAGGAGATCGTGAACTGCAGCGCCCCGAGCGTGCCACCGAGCAGCACGCCGGCGACGACCAGGCCGACCAGCGAGCCCTGCCCGCCCAGGATGGCGACGAGGAACGCCGGCACGAGGAAACGGGTCCCGTACTGCGGTGTCACGGTGTTGAGCGGAGCGAGCAGCGCACCGGCGAGACCAGCGAGCCCGCTCCCGATCGCGAAGAGGACCGTGCGCGCACGGCGGGTGTCGATGCCGAGGGTCTCCGCGAGCTCGGGGTTCTTGACGGTCGCCCGCCAGCGCAGGCCCGCGTCGGTGCGTGCGAGCAGCAGCGCGGTCGCGACGACGACCGCCACGGTCGCGAGGACGACGACGAGCCGCCACAGCGGTATGACGAGGCCGAGCACCGTGATCGAGCGCGAGATCGGGTCGGTGACGCTGCGCGGGTTCGCCGTGTAGACCACCTGGATGCCCTGGCGCAGGAGCAGCGCGATCCCGAAGGTCGCGAGCAGGGTGTCGAGCACGCGCTCCTTGAGCCGTGAGAGCACCAGCCGCTCGGCGAGCGCGCCGAGGATCGCGGCGACCGGCGGCGCCAGCAGCATCCCGAGCACCACCGAGCCGGTCGCCTCCTGGACCGCGAAGGCGGTGTAGGCACCGACGAGCAGGAACTCGCCGTGGACCAGGTTGACGACGTTGAGCAGCCCGAACGAGTAGTGCAGGCCGACCGCGATGAGGACGTACGTCGCCATCAGCACGATGACGTTGAAGGAGTCGACGGGGAGCGAGACGGCGAGGAGGGGCGTCATACCGCGAGCCTCGCCTCGAGCTCGCCGTCCCGGTGCAGGGTGCGAGGATCGCCCGACGCCACGATCGAGCCCTGCTCCAGCACGTAGCAGTGGTCGCCGGTCGCGAGGGCCGTGTCGAGGTTCTGCTCGACGAGCAGCAGCGCGCAGCGCTCGGAGAGGCGCTTGATGAGGTCGACGAGCTCGTCGACGATGACGGGGGCCACACCCTCGGTCGGTTCGTCGAGCAGGATCAGTCGGGGGCGTGAGAGCATCGCGAGCGCCATCCCGAGCATCTTCCGCTCCCCGCCGGAGAGCGTGTCCGCATGCTGGTTGCTGCGCTGCTCGAGCACGGGGAAGAGGTCGAGGACCTCACGGTCGAGTCCCGCGCGGTCGAAGCGCGTCGCGACGTGCAGGTGCTCGGCGACCGTGATGCCCGGGAACACGCCCGACTCCTGGGGGACCCACGCGACGCCGGCACGGTTGACCCGGGCACCGGACCACCCGGTCGAGTCCCGGCCGTCGATCCGCACCGTGCCCGTCCGGGGCAGCAGCCCCATGACCGCCTTGAGCAGGGTCGTCTTGCCGGCGCCGTTGCGACCCAGGAGGCAGACGACGCCGGAGGCGGGGACCTCGAGGTCGATCTCCCGCACCACCGTGATGCGCCCGTAGGCGACCGAGAGGCGTTCGAGCTCGAGGGCCGGCACCCCGCTCATCCCCGCCTCCCGAGGTAGGAGGCCTGGACCTCGGGGTCGGCTCGAACCGCGTCGATGGGGCCATCGGCGATGACCGTCCCGCGGTGCATCACGATGACCCGGTCGCTGATCATGGCGATGAACTCGATGTTGTGCTCGACGACGATCACGCTGCGATCCGGCCGCTCCGCGCGCAGGCCGCGGATGAGCTCCGCCGTCCTCCGGCTCTCCGCGCGGGTCATGCCCGAGGTGGGCTCGTCGAGGAAGAGCAGCGTCGGTTCCGCGAGGAGCGCCATCCCGATCTCCAGCCACTGCTGCTGACCGTGCGCGAGGTCGTCGGCCGCGACGGCGCGCTCGGCGACGAGGTCGATGGTGACCAGCGTGCGCTCGATGGCGTCGGCATCCCCGAGCGAGGCACGACCCGACTTGGGCATCGCCCCGAGCCGGAGGTTCTCCTCGACGGAGAGGGTCGGGAAGATGCTCGTGGTCTGGAACACGAGGCCCATCCCCCTGCGCGCCCGATCGCGCGGCGCGAGCGCGCCGACGTCCTCCCCGAGGAAGCGGACCGAGCCGGCGTCCGCGCGGTGACGTCCGTAGACGGTGTGGAGCAGGGTGGTCTTGCCGGCACCGTTCGCGCCGATCAGCCCCACGATCTCGCCCGGTGCCACCGTCAGCGAGACACCATCGACCGCGACGAACCCGGCGAAGCGCTTCTCGAGTCCCTCGACCTCGAGCACGGGCGCCGGGACCGTCGCGGCGCTCATCGCTGGGCCCCCCGGACGGTCCAACCGAGGATTCCGCCGGGCAGGGCCACGATGGCGACGATGAGGAGGACGCCGACCGTGATGAGCCAGGTCTCGAGGTAGAGCCCGGAGAGCGTCGCGGTCAGGTGCTGCAGCACGACGGTCGCGACGACGGGACCGAGCAGGGTCCCTCGACCGCCGAGCACCACCCAGAGCAGCACGAGCGTGGAGGCCCCGACCCCGACGGCCCCCGGTGAGACGATGGCGTCGTGGACGTGGAAGATCGCCCCCGCGAGCCCCGCGAGGGTCCCGGAGAGCGTGTAGGCGACGAGCTTGACGCGCCCGGCGTCGTAGCCGAGGAGCTCGACACGCTCCTCGTCGTCCCGGATGGCCTGCAGCACGCGACCGTCCCGACCGGCGAGGAACCTCCGCACGAGCACGTAGGAACCGACGAGCAGCACGGCCGCGAGCACGTAGAAGCCGTGCCCACGGTGCAGCGAGAGGGGTCCGGCCTCGAGCCGGACCGAGAGCAGGATCCCGTTCTGGCCGCCGAGCGTCGCGCTGGCGCGGGCGTACTGCTCCATGAGGAAGGCCACGGCCAGGGTGACCAGCGCGAACTCCACCCCACGCAGGGGTGCGCGTCCCCGGAACGCGACGAGGGAGACGACGATCGCGAGCGCACCGGCGGCCAGCGCCGCGAGCGCGATGGCCGGCCAGACCGAGAGCGGCAGCGGCCCGAGGTCCCTGGTGGTCAGCAGGGCGACCACGTAGCCCGCGCCCCCGAAGAAGGCCGCGTGACCGAACGTCAGCATGCCCCCGAAGCCCCAGATGAGGTCGAGCGAGAGCGCGAACACCGCCCAGACGAGGTAGCGCCCGAAGCGGCCGACGAGGAACGCGTCGTTCGAGAGCAGCGGCAGGGCGACGAGCGCGAGGAGGAGGACGGCCTCGACCGCCCACCTCCTCGAGGAGCGCGGCAGAAGCTGCACGCTTCCTCGGGGTCGCGCGCGTCGAAGGCCTCCACGAACTCGTACACGCCCGCGTCGTTGACCTTCACGAGCATGATGGTCTGCTCGAGGTGGTTCGACGCGTTCATCGTCACGGTCCCGGTCGGGCCGTCGAAGGACTGACCGCGCAGCGCCTCGGCGACCGTGGCGGGATCGGTGGTCCCGACCGCCTCGACCGCCTGCTTGTAGAGGTGGATGGCGTTGTACGAGCCCATCGACTCACCGCCGGACGGGATCTCGCCCGCACCGAAGGTCTCCTCGTACGCGGCCAGGAACCCGGCCACGCCGTCGCCCGGAGCGACCGTGAAGAACGGCAGCGCCGTGTAGTTGTTCCGGGCGAGCGCACCGATGCCCGCGAGGTCCGGGTCACCGAGGAACGTGGTCCCGAGCCCGAGCTCGTCGGTCAGGAGCCCCGCGTCCTCGAGCGCCTTGAGCGCCGCGCCCCAGACCGCCGGGTAGAGCGTGAAGATGTAGTCGGGCTGGCTGTCACGCACCTGCGTGATCAGCTCCGAGTAGTCCTCGGCGACCAGCGGCAGGTAGACCTCACCGACGAGCTCCCCACCGATCTCCTCGATGATGGGCTTGGCGACCTCGAAGGAGCGCCGCGGCCAGACGTAGTCCGCCCCGAAGAGCAGCACCTTCGGCCCGTACTCGCCCTGCATGCGGTCGAGCAGCGGCCGGATCTGCTGGGCCGGCGTCGCGCCCGTCGAGAAGAACAGCGGGTCGCACTTGCCGCCCTCGTAGGTCTCCGGGTAGATCTGCAGGACGCCGTACTCGCCGACGACCGTCTGGAACACGGCATCGTTGGCGTCGGAGCCGATCGGCCCGAGCACCATCTGCACGCCGTCGCTCTCGATGAGCTTGCGCGCCTTGTCGACGGTCACCGTGACGTCGGTCTGGGTGTCCTCGATGATCAGCTCGACCTGCTGTCCGCCGATGCCCCCGGCCGCGTTGATCTCGTCGACCGCGATCTGGGCGCTGCGTGCCATGCTGGTGCCGTAGATGGTGAACGGCCCGGTGAGGTCGGCGGCGACACCGATCCTGACCGGTCCGTCGAGCCCGACGGGCTCCTCCGTGGCCGGCTCCTCCGCCGCCGGCTCCTCCGCGGCCGGCTCC
The DNA here is from genome assembly GCA_041163825.1 of Actinomycetota bacterium. GTDB lineage: Bacteria > Actinomycetota > Nitriliruptoria > Nitriliruptorales > Nitriliruptoraceae > JBEAQO01. The sequence goes on from JBEAQO010000065.1 coordinate 13,711, forward strand.
TCGGCCGTCCCGCCGCAGGCGACCGCCAGGAGCGCGATCGCCGCGATGCTCGCCGCGATGGCCCGCGCACGGGCGCCCCGCGACCTGAAGGTGTTGTTCCTCACTGCTCTCCCGATCTCCTCGGCCGACACGAGCGCCGGCCCTCCGTGGTGCACCTGCCCAGTCGCTCCCACGGCTGCGGGAGCGCCTGCTGCTCGGCCGACCTCGGCCCCCGGATCCTCCTCAGACCTTGCCCTCGAAGGTGGGGTCGACGCCGGTCTCCTGCGTGGTGTCGGCGTGCCAGGTGGACACGACGACCTTCTTGTCGGTGTAGAAGTCGACCGCGTCGTTCGCCCGGCCGCGCAGATCGCCGTAGAACGATGCCCGCCGACCTCCCACCGGGTAGAACGCGATCGGGGCCGGGGTCCCGACGTTGATCCCGACCTGCCCCGTCAGCACGCGCTGACGGAACGCTCG
>JBEAQO010000066.1:0-5262 GCA_041163825.1 Actinomycetota bacterium
CCTCGGTGCGTCCGATTGGTCGTCCACTGGCGCCGGCATCGTCCTCGACGCGACCGCGGCCGTCGGCGGCACCCTGGAGGACGTCACCATCAGGAACGGCACCATCCGTGGCGTGGCCAACTCCGTCGCCGTCTACCTCGGTAGTGCGGACTTCGTCCGCCTCGAGAACGTGACCCTCGCCGGCACGGACAGCGACGACGGCGAATCCTACGGCATCTTCGTTGGAGGGACCATCGAGGGTCTGATCCTCGACGGCGTCGACGTCAGTGGTTTCAAGTACGACAACGTCCGCTTCGATGGCCAGAGTTCCAACGTCACCATCCTGGACTCGGTGTTCACGGGCTCCCAGAGCGGGTCGGGGATCTACTTCCGAGAGCCCACCTACGGGTTGCGGATCGAGAACTCCCGGACCTCGAACAACGACGACCATGGCATTCACGCGAACGTCGGCAGCGACATGACGATGCTCGGCCACGTCGCCGAGGCGAACGGGTCCAGCGGCGCGAGGCTCCTGGGCCGGACCGACGCCGCGAGTCTCGTCGTCCGGAACAGCCGGGCATCCTCCAACGACGACGGCTTCTACTTGGAGTACTGGGGCAGCGTCGAGTTCCGGGACTCGATCGCCGAGGACAACTCCGACTCCGGCTTCGAGTTCTACTACATCGACACGCTGAACATGCTGGACAACGTCGCCGAGGGCAACGGCTACGGCTTCTACGGCTACTACGACTACGACGAGGACTACACGAACGGCGACGGGGCCTGGACGTTCCTCCGCAACCGGATCGTCGGCAATTCCCGCGGATTCTATGCAGGCTACATCGGCAGGATGACCGTCAGGGACTCGAGCGCCATGGACAACTCGCAGTACGGGTTCGACATCGAGGAGGTGTACGGCCCGATGGCCCTGACCGGCAACGTCGCGAGCGGTACCGACGGCATCGGTGACGGGTTTCTCGTCACCGACCTCCCTGGGCCGCTGACGATGCGCAACAACCGGGCGGAGGACAACCTCGGCGACGGGTTCTTCCTCAACGACGTCGATTCCGGTCTCATCGAGCGCAACGTCGCCTCCTCGAACGGTAGTGAGGGGTTCACCCTCGATGACGTCGATGACACGCGGGTGTTCCGCAACCAGGCGACCTCGAACTCCGGTGAAGGGTTCTCCCTGGACGACATCGATGACTCGGTGTACGCGCGCAACCGCTCGTTCGACAACGGTGGTGACGGGTTCTACATCACCTATACCTACGACACCCGCTTCGAGCGCAACTCCGCGATCGACAACGGGGAGGACGGGTTCGAGTCCGACGACGATAACGATAATAGTGAGAACCTGGTGTTCAGGAACAACGAGGCGCGCCTCAACAGTGGCGACGGGTTCAACCTGGAGGACGTCGACGTCCTGCTCGCCGTCCGGAACAACCGGGCGGTGGCGAACGGTGACGACGGCTTCGACTTCGACTACCTCGAGGACCTCTCGGTCACCAGGAACCTCGCTCGCCTCAACGGCGACGACGGGTTCTACTTCGACACGGACATCGATGACTTCGTGGCGGTAGCGGGCAACCGGGCCCTGGCGAACTTCGCCTGGGGCATGTACCACGATGACGGGTACCTGATCGGTCGGCGCAACACCGCGAAGGACAACGGCATCGGTGGCTGCTACGACGTGGACTGCGGTCGTCGTCAGACCGTGAGGCCCTGACGCACCGATGGGCACGGCCCGAGGGCCGCGGTGGTCTCCGGACCCCGCGGCCCTCGGCCGTCGAGGGGGAGTGGAGCGCGACGCGCGCCTCAGCGCACCCGGCGCTCGGGGGGTGGCTCGTGAGGGGCGCTACGGTCGCGGTCGGGCACCGTCCGACCGGGAGCGGGCCGTCGGGCCGCTCCACGTGGCGAGGGGAGGCGGCATGCGGGTCCGCCGCGTGGGGGCGCTCGCGCTCCTGCTCCTCGTCGGGTGCTCCGCGCCGCCCGCCTGCGTGCCGGTCAGCGTGTTCGCGCTGCGGGCGATCGACGTCGTCGCGCCGGAGGTCGCGCGCAGCGGCGAGGTGCTGGTCCGCGTCCCGGTGCCGTCCGACGGTCCGCCCTACTGGCCCGGGGCCGTGATCGCGGCGCGGGACGCGCGGGCCGGGACCACGCTCGTCTGGTTGACCGGCGGGGTGCGCCACACCGGGGAGCTGATCGGGCCGATCGTCGCGCTCGATGACGCGACGGATCGCGTCTCGCCCGGCGCCCACGAGCCGGTCGCGGGTGGTGGGCTCGAGGCGGCGCGCGAGCGCGTGCGGGACGGTGCGGAGGTCCGCGCGGCACGGGCCTGCGTCAGCACGGGCACCTGACGGGGCCGGTCGGGCTCGCGCCTCAGCCGACGAGCGCGGCGGTGAAGAAGTCGGTCAGCGCCGAGGCGTAGCGGTCGGTCTCGGTGAGCATGCCCTCGGTGTGGTCGGCGCCCGCGAAGGTCTCGAGGCGGGCGGACGCGCCGACCGTGTCGGCGTGGGTGAGGAACTCGAGGGCGCCGTCGTAGGCGATGCGCTGGTCCGCATCGCCGTGGAGCAGCAGGAACGGTCGGGCGCCGGCGGCCTCGATGCCCTCGGCGATGGAGGTCTCGGCGAGGTCGACGCCCCGCACGCGCGCCGCCGTGTCGGCGAGCTGCCACAGCCAGCCGGGGAAGCCCTGGAACTCGACCTCCTTGCGGGCCGCGGCGGCGAAGTCGAACATCGGTGCCTCGAGCGCGAACGCGGCGACGTCGTCGGTCTTCGCGGGCAGGATCGCGGTGGCGATCGCGCCGCCCGAGACGCCGTAGGCGCCCAGACGCGTCGGGTCGACGCCGCGCTCACCGACGAGCCAGCGCGCCGCGGCCGCGAGGTCGTCGGACTCGTCCTGGCCCGCGGAGTGGCGGCCGTCCGTGCAGGTCGACTCGCCGGTGTCGCGCTGGTCGACGAGGAGCACGTCGAAGCCGCCCCTCGCGAGCATCGTCGCCGGCAGGAGCGTGTTGAAGTCCCGGCGGCTCGTGCCGTAGCCATGGGTGACGATGACGGTCGCGCCGTTCGGGGCACCCTGCGCGGGGATCGACCAGGCGGAGAGCGTGACGCCGTCGGTGCTCGGGATCGTCACGGTCTCGACGTCGGCGTCGGGCAGCCACCAGGCGGAGAGGTCGTGGCCGACCCAGCGGTCCCAGCCGGCACCGGGGAACGGGCCCTGGCCGGGTCCGGGCGTCTCGAAGCGCGCGGGGGAGTTCTCGACGTCGTCGTCGTTGATGGCGCACGGCACGGTCGTACCCGTGCGGTAGACGTAGTCGCCGACCCCGAGCGCAGCGACCGCGATGACGACGACCGTGGCCGCCCCGATCCGTCCCCACCGTCTTCGCGCCATGGACGGGGACGTTAGCCGGGGTCGCCGCTCGGCGCCCCGATCGGGCCGCATGCTCGGGGCGGGTGCGGGCCGGTCCCCGCGCCGGCGCCGCGGGCAGGCCCGGCGGCGGGTCAGTCGAGCCGCTCGAGCTCGAGGACCGACATCCCCCACTCCTCGTCGGCCATCAGCTCGGAGACGTCCACGAACGCCTCCATGGGCGCGCCGGTGCTCGGGTCGTAGGTGGCCCGGACGGCGGCCGCACCGCCCTCGAGGTCGGCCCGCAGCCGTGCGAGGAGCTCCTCGACGGTGAGGGCCGGCCCGAAGGGCCCCTCGGCGTCGGGCGCGTCCGGGACCGTCGTGACCTCGGTGGCGACGCCGTCCTCGACGAGGAGCGTGTGGGTGGCCCCGACGCAGAAGCACACCGGCCGTTCGACGAGGCGGTAGCGCGCGATGCCGGCGGCCCGCCAGCGCGCCTCCGCGGCCTCGAGCTCCGCGAGGGCCGCCTCGCGGTCGAAGGCGTCCGGTTCGCCGGTGCCCTCCGAGCCGTCGGTGCCCCAGTCGGCCTCGTCACCGTGGGTCTCGCGGTAGAGCTCCCACTCCTCGACGCGCCGGCCGTCGAGCAGCGTGCACCAGCCGGTCTGACCGGTCGGGCCGTCGACGATCTCGAGCGTGCCGCCGAGCTCGATGCAGTTGACCGACGCGGGGTTGGCGATGCCGACGCCGCCGTCCGGTCCGTCCTCCCCACCGGACGTCCCGCAGCCGGCGAGCACGAGGGCCAGGCCGGCGGCCGCGACCGCAGCGCTGCGGCCTGCGTGGCGAGCCGGACGCTGAGCCCGGGCCGGACCGACGTGCCGGGTCCGGTCGTCGCGCTCGGTGAGGGTGTCCATGCACGCCCTCGAGTGGTCCCCGCCCCGGGCTCGAGCGCCCGGGCGCACGTCACGGAAGGTACGGGCCGCGAGGGCGCGCGGCCGGTGCGGCCGAGTGGTGCGGCTGCGCCGCGGGACGTCGGTCGCCGGCTCAGACGACGAGCAGGCGGCGCTGGTGGTTGCCCTCGGCACCGTCCGGTAGGACCGGGACGGGTCCGGCGGGCTGCGGCCGACCGGCGGCGTCGATGACGCGCACCGTGAGGACCCGTGTGCCGACGGCGAGCGGCACACGCAGGCGCCACTGGACCCAGGTCGCTGCCGACAGGGGGCTCGCGAGCGTCGCGCCCCGCCACGGCCCGTCGTCGATGCGGACCTCGACCGCGTGGACGCCACCGGTCGGGGCCCAGGCGACCCCGGCCACCTCGACCTCGCCGGCCGGCACGCTCGCGCCATCGCGCGGCACGTCGATGCGTGAGGACGGCTTGATCGGCGCCTCCTTCGCCCAGCCGCGCGGCACCCAGTAGGCGTCGAAGGACTCCCAGCCGGTCAGCTCGAGCTCGGTGAGCCACTTTGTCGCCGACACATAGCCGTAGAGGCCCGGCACGACGAGGCGCGCGGGGGCACCGTGTCGCGGGGAGAGGGGCTCGCCCTGCATGCCGACGGCGACCAGCGCTTCGCGACCATCATCGAGGACCGCGAGCGGGAAACCGGCGGTCCATCCGTCGACCGAGCGTCCGACCAGCTGCTCCGCGTCCGGGCGCGGCCCGGCCAGCTCCAGCACGCGGGTGAGCGGCACGCCGGTCCAGCGCGCGGTGCCGATGAGCCCACCACCGACCTCGTTGGACACGCACGCGATGGTCGCGTCGACCTCGATGAGCCCGAGACCGAGCAGCCGATCGAGGTCGAGCGTCACCTCACGATCGACCCGGCCCGTGATCCGCAGCCGCCAGGACGCGACGTCCACCTGGGGGACCGTGAGCGCGGTGTCGATGCGGTAGAAGTCGGCGACGGGGGTGAGGACCGGGGAGAGCCCCTCCACCGCGGGGGC
>JBEAQO010000067.1:0-6151 GCA_041163825.1 Actinomycetota bacterium
TCCGGGCGAGCAACGTCGCCGCGCTCGCGCTCTACCGCGGCCGGGGGTTCGAGGAGCGCGGTCGACGGCCCCGGTACTACGCCGATGGCGAGGACGCCCTGCTGCTCACGCGCGACCTCGCTCCCGTCGTGGCCCGCGGCGCCATCGAGGAGGGCGACTGACGTGCTGGTGCTCGGCATCGAGACCTCCTGCGACGAGACCGCGGTCGGCATCGTCGAGGACCGCCTGCGCCTGCGCGCGAACGTCATCGCCTCGCAGGTGGAGCTGCATGCGCCCTACGGTGGGGTCGTGCCCGAGGTCGCGGCGCGCGCGCACGTGGCGGCGCTCCTGCCCACGATCGACCGCGCCCTCACCGATGCGGGAGCGACGCTGGCCGACCTCGACGCGATCGCGGTGACGCGAGGGCCGGGCCTCGCCGGCGCCCTGCTCGTCGGGGTCGCGGCGGCCAAGGGGCTCGCGCTCGCGCACGACCTCCCGCTCATCGGTGTCAACCACCTCCGCGCGCACGTCGAGGTCGCGCAGCTCGAGCACGGAGAGCTCGAACCGCCGCTCGCGGCGCTCGTGGTGTCCGGCGGCCACACGAGCATCGTGGTGATGGATGCCGACGGCTCCTTCCGGCAGCTCGGCGGCACGCTGGACGACGCGGCGGGCGAGGCGTTCGACAAGGTCGCGCGCTTCATGGGGCTCGGCTTCCCCGGCGGGCCGGCGATCGATCGGCTCGCGCGCGAGGGCGACCCGACCGCGTTCGCCTTCCCGCGCGCGATGCTGCACGACCCGGGCAACGACCTCTCGCTCTCGGGGCTCAAGACCGCGGTCGTGCGTGAGCTCCGGCGCCTCGAGGCCGCCGGCATCGAGCCATCGCTCGCCGACGTCGCGGCCTCGTTCCAGGAGGCGCTGGTCGACGTGCCGGTCGCCAAGACGCTGCGCGTCGCGCGCGACGAGGGTCTGAGCACCGTCGTCGTGGCGGGCGGGGTCGCGGCGAACTCGCGCCTGAGGGCACGCTTCGCGGAGGCCTGCGAGCCGCTCGGCATGCGGCTCCTCGTCCCGTCGATCCCGCTCTGCACCGACAACGGGGCGATGGTCGCAGCCTCGGGAGCGAACCGCCTCGCGCTCGGCGAGCACGATGCCCTCGACCTGGAGGCCGACTCGGGGCTCGCGCTCGCGACGAGCGGGGCGTGATCGGCGGACGGGCGCGCTGGCGCCGGGTGAGCGCCCGGGAGCTCGATGCCGTCGTCGCGCGCTTGATCGAGTGGCCGGCACCGCACGGGGGAGCGGTCCGGCACATCTTCCCCCTCGCCGCCCTCGAGTCCGGGGGTCCCGAGCTCGTGCGGGTCGCGGGTGGCCCGACCGACGCGGCCTTCGCCGCCGTCGTGCTGATCGAGGGCCACGTCGTCGCGCCGTGCGGGGACCCGGCGACGATCCGCCGGGCGGGGAGCCCGGTGCGCCGGTGGCGCCTGCTCGTGGGCGACCGTGCGGCCGGCGACGCCCTGCTCGCGGTCACCGATGGGCTCGAGCGCGCCGTGGTGCTCGACCAGCGTTCCCTCGTGGTCGATCCCGATCGCGTCCCCGACGCGTCGGAGCGACCGGACCCGGGGCTCCGACGGGCGGAGCCGGCCGACCTCGAGGCACTGGCGCGGCTCGCCGTCCGGCTGCACGTCGATGACCGCTTCGGCCCGGACCCCGGCGCGGCCGGGCTCCTCGGGTACCGGGCGCGCATCGCCGACGCGGCACGGCGAGGGCTCGCCTGGTGCGTCGGGCCGATCGGCGCGCCGGTCGCCAAGCTCGAGCGCTCCGTGTCCTCGGCCCGGCTCGGGGTCCAGCTGGCCGGCATCGTCGTCGATCCCGACCATCGTGGTCGTGGGCTCGGGGCGGGCATGGTGGCGGCGGCGGTCCGGGGTGCACGGGCCGAGGGGGCTCCGGCGATCACGCTGCACGTCCGCGACGACAACGCGCCGGCGCTCGGCGCCTACGCCGCGGCCGGGTTCGTGTCGGGAGAGCCCTGGCGGCTGGCGCTGCGGCCCTGAGCCCCTGCGCCGCGCCCGTGGCGGCGCGGTCGGTGACCTGCGCCGCATCGGCGCAGCCCCGTACGGCCCGCCCTTTGCACTCCCCGAGCAGGAGTGCTAGCGTCCTTGGCACTCACCGGCCGCGAGTGACAGCCCTCGGCGCGCTCGTCCGGTGCCCCGGCTCCGCCGGCGCCCCCCGCGATGTGCGGCCCGGACGCCCGGGCCGGGCCCGCGCACGGAGCCATCCGACGCGGGACCACGGACCACACGACCGACACCGACCATCTCGGTCCCGGAGCGGGACCGAGCGACGAGGAGGGCGCACGTTGGCGACCAGCTCCACGATCCGGCCCCTCGAGGACCGGGTGCTCGTCACCCTCGATGAGGGCGAGCAGACCACGGCCAGCGGCCTGGTCATCCCGGACACCGCGAAGGAGAAGCCCCAGCAGGGCACCGTCATCGCCGTCGGCCCGGGCAAGCGCTCGGACTCGACCGGCGAGATCATCCCGCTCGACGTCAAGGCGGGGGACACCGTCCTGTTCTCGAAGTACGGCGGGACCGAGGTCAAGGTCGACGGGAAGGACTACCTGATCCTGTCCGCCCGTGACCTCCTCGCCGTCGTCGGCTGAGACCCACCAGACCCAGACCCAGCCAGGAGGAACCACCCCAATGGCGAAGATCCTGTCCTACAGCGAGGAGGCACGTCGTCGCCTCGAGCGCGGCGTCAACAAGCTCGCTGACGCTGTCAAGGTGACGCTCGGCCCCCGTGGCCGCAACGTCGTCATCGACAAGAAGTGGGGCGCGCCGACGATCACGAAGGACGGTGTGACCGTCGCGCGCGAGATCGAGCTCGAGGACCCCTACGAGAACATGGGTGCCCAGCTCGCCAAGGAGGTCGCGACCAAGACCAACGACGTCGCCGGTGACGGGACGACCACCGCCACGGTGCTCGCCCAGGCGATCGTCAAGGAGGGCCTGCGCAACGTGGCCGCCGGCGCCAACCCGATGTCGCTCAAGCGCGGCATCGACAAGGCCGTCGAGAAGGTCGTCGAGGGCATCGCCTCCCAGGCCCGCGAGATCGAGACCCAGGAGGAGATCGCGCAGGTCGCGGCCATCTCCGCCAACAACGACCCGACCATCGGGTCGATCCTCGCCGACGCGATGGACAAGGTCGGCAAGGACGGCGTCATCACCGTCGAGGAGTCGCAGACCTTCGGCATGGAGCTCGAGTTCGTCGAGGGCATGCAGTTCGACAAGGGCTACATCTCGCCCTACATGGTGACCGACCCCGAGCGCATGGAGGTCGTGTTCGAGGACCCCTACATCCTCATCGCGAACCAGAAGGTCTCGGCCGTGCAGGACCTGCTGCCGGTGCTCGAGAAGGTCATGCAGTCGGGCCGTCCGCTCGTCATCGTCGCCGAGGACCTCGAGGGCGAGGCGCTCGCCACCGTGGTCGTCAACAAGATCCGCGGCACCTTCCAGTCGGCGGCCGTCAAGGCGCCGGGCTTCGGTGAGCGTCGCAAGGCGATGCTGCAGGACATCGCGATCCTCACCGGCGGGCAGGTCATCAGCGAGGAGGTCGGGCTCAAGCTCGACACCACCACGCTCGACCTGCTCGGTCGCGCTCGCAAGGTCGTGATCACCAAGGACGACACGACCATCGTCGAGGGCGCAGGCTCCGAGGACGACATCAAGGGCCGCATCAACCAGATCAAGGCCGAGATCGACAAGACCGACTCCGACTGGGACCGCGAGAAGCTCCAGGAGCGCCTCGCGAAGCTCTCCGGTGGCGTGGCGGTCGTCAAGGTCGGTGCCGCGACGGAGACCGAGCTCAAGGAGGTCAAGCACCGCATCGAGGACGCCCTGTCCGCGACGCGTGCGGCCGTCGAGGAGGGCATCGTCGCCGGTGGCGGCACGGCCCTCATCCAGGCGGAGAAGGGCCTTGAGGGCATCAAGCTCGAGGGTGACGAGGCCACGGGTGCGCGCATCATCCAGCAGGCGCTCTCGGCCCCCCTCTACTGGATCGCGTCGAACGCCGGGCTCGAGGGCTCGGTCGTCGTCGAGAAGGTGCGCTCGATGCCCGCGGGTTCGGGGCTCAACGCCCTGACCGGTGAGTACGAGGACCTGCTCAAGGCCGGCATCATCGACCCGGCCAAGGTCACGCGCTCGGCGCTGCAGAACGCGGCCTCGATCGCGGGCCTGCTGCTGACCACCGAGGCGCTCGTGGCGGACAAGCCCGAGCCCAAGGAGGAGGCGGCCGGCGGGCACGACCACGGCATGGGTGGGATGGACTTCTGAACCGTCCCCAGCCGTTCCACGGTGTGGCCCCCGCTCCGGCGGGGGCCACACCCGTCCGGGCGCCCTCCACCGCGAGCGCGTCCTTCCGGCCGGCCCGCGGGGCAGCGGTGGCTAGGCTCGACGGACCATGATCTTCGGCTGGGGTTCGCGACCCGACCTCGCGGTCTCGCGCGCGCGGGCGTTCCGTCGTTCCCGACTCTGGCTGTCCGAGGCCCTCGACGTGGTCGAGCGGCGTCGTCGCGCCATCGTCGGCGTCACGCTGCTCGGCATCCTGCTCGGCCTCGCGGGAAGCGCCCTGGCCCCGAGTGTCCTGCCTGCCCGCCCGGCGCTCGGCGCCGTCGTGGCGGTCGTCGCGCTGGCCCTCGGGCTCGCGGTCGCCACCGGGCTCGACGCCGTCGACCCGCGGATCCTCGGCCCCCGGCACGTGCGTGCCTGCGGGGGCGACCTCGTGGCGCTGCTCCCCTTCGTCGTCGACGAGCGCGATGCGGACGAGCTCGCGGAGGCGATCACCGACCTCCAGCGCCACCTCGGACCGCTTCGCATCGGGCTCGCACCCGCCGGCGGGGATCCGGACGCGGCGGTGCAGTGGAGCCGCGCGATCGCGCTCTCGATCGCCCGCACCGGGACCAGCGTCCTGCACCTCGACCTCGTCTCGCCCGCCCGCGGACGCCCCGGGGCCTCCGACGTCGCGGACGGACGCGCCGAGCTGCCCGACGTCGCGGAGCTGCGGCCCGACCTGCGCCTCGCCACCGTCGGGTCCGGGTCCGACCCGGTCCTCGCGCTCGAGGGCATCGTGGGCATCGTCGAAGCGGTGCCCGGGGACGTCGAGGTCGTGCTCGTCTCGCTGCCGTCGGTGACCAACCGGACGGTCGTCGCCGCGGCAGCGGCGCTCCACCAGGTCCTCCTCGTCGTCGAGCGCAGCCTCACCTCGCGCGTCGAGCTCATCGCCGCCATCGACGTGCTCGCCGCCGCGGGGCGCCCTCCGCAGATCGCGCTGGTGGACGGGGTCACCTACGCGCGCGTCCGCCCGGGCCACGCCGCACCACCGTCGCTCCCCGTCACCTCGCGCGCGGGTGCGTTGGAGCGGAGGATGTTCGGTCCCGCGCTCGAGCCCCCGTCCGGGTCCCGCCGCGAGGACGCCGAGGTGGACGGGAGCGCCTCCGGTCCGTCGGTCACCGAGGCGACGACGGACGATGCGGGGGCGGTCGCCGCATCCGCGGGGCCGGCGGTCCTCCCACCGCGCACGGTCGAGGAGCCCACCGCGCCCATCTCCATCGTCGAGCTCGAGCCGCAGGTGGCGCCGGAGCCACCCGGCATCCCGGACTCGCGCCAGCGTCCGCCATGGCTGCGCCAGCCCCGCGCGCGCTCGCGCTTCGACCGATTCTTCCTGGAGCCGTCGGCGCCGGAGGCGTCACCGGTCGACGAGGTCGTCGAGCTCGAAGCGACGTCGACGGAGACCACGGCATCCTCCGACATCGCGCCGTCCGTGGACCCGGAGCTCGCGTCGGGACCCGATGCGCCCGTGGAGGTCGAGGCAGCACCGTCGGCCGACGCGGAGGTCGCGCCGGAGGCGCCGGGCGACGCGCACGGCCCCGCCGAGCCGGGGACCGATCGCACAGGCGAGGACGGGGGTCCCGACCTCGCGGACGAGCCGGCCCCGGCCCTCGCGGATGAGCCGGCCCCGGCCCTCGCGGACGAGCCGGCCCCGGCCCCCGGGGGCGAGCCTGGACGTGCCTCGCTCACCGTGGTCTTCGACGACCTCGCGACCGAGCCGGCCGTGCCGGTGGTCGACACCTCCTGGGTGCCCGAGGGGCCGAGGGACACCGTCGTCGAGGACGTCCCGCCCGTCG
>JBEAQO010000068.1:0-2843 GCA_041163825.1 Actinomycetota bacterium
GGGACGGACCCGGGTCCCGGGCCGATCGTCGAGGTGCTCGGGCGCGACGCGGAGGTGCCTCCCGGTCGCCGGCGTCCGGCCCGGGCAGCCTACCGCGCCCCACGGAGGGCCGCCATCGGCAAGGGGTCGTCCGGCCGCCGCATGAGCACCGTCCACGCACCGCGGGAGCACCGGTCGCGCACCGCGGCAGCACCGGTCGCGCGCGACGGGGGCACCGGCCACACCACCAACACGAGGGGACGTGATGCACCTCGGCCGTACCTCGAACGACGTTCGGGCTCATCGGTGCGCCCCAGCCCCGCCACGCGCACACGGCGACGCCTCGAGTTGGCGCTCGTGTCCCAGCGCCACGATCCGCCGTCCGGACGGAGCGTGACCGAGGGGCTCGGGACGCGCCCGTCGTGCGGCCTGCACCCTCGCGACCACGTCGCGCGACCTGCACCCTCGCTATGACGTCGCGCGGCCACGTCATGCGAGCGTCATCGCGCGAGCGTCACGGTGACGGTCGGTCACCGTTCGGTGCCGCGGGGACGTGCGCACGTCGGCCCACCCGGTCGCGGTTGCGCCATCGCGCTCGGCGGTGTTAGCGTCGGCCCCCGCCTCGCCGGCGATGCGGGTTCCGAGACCCGGGCCGACGACGAGGACTTCCCCACCGCGATCCGCGGGTGCTCCTCCGGAGCGCTCGTCATCGTCCGTGCGTCCGAGCGCACGGCGCCCTCGCGCCCTCGGGCGCGGAAGTTGGGTCGTCCGTCCCGCCGTCCGGCGCGACGGGACGCTGCGGGGGTCGTGCGCACGCACGACGGTTTCGTCACGGCGCCCACGGCGCGGTGAGGGAGGCACGATCGGTGGCTGGGCCGACGACGCTCGATCTCGATGGGGTCTGGCAGGACGCGTTGCGCGATGTGCTTCGCGCCGTCACGGGTCCGATGGAACGGCGGTGGCTGGCATCGACGCTCCCGGTCGGCTTCTCGGACGACACGCTCGTGCTCGCTGCTCCCCACACGTTCGCGCGCGACTGGTTGCATCGCAACTGCGCGCCGTTGCTCGCTGCGAGCATCGAGGAGCGCGCCGGCCGACCGATCACCCTGGTCGTGACGGTGAGCACCCAGGCGGTGGGACCCGCCGACCCGGCCACCGTCGCCGAGGCGCTGAGCACCCCTGCCATGGTTGTGCCGCCCGTCATCGATGAGCGCGCGGTGCCAGGCTCCGTCGACCGCTCCACGGCCCCGTTGGTCGCCGAGGCGACGCGGGGTGCCCTCGAGGAGCGCGATGCGCTCTCCGGCCTCGATTCGCGGCTTCGGGGGCCCCTGGAGCTCATCGAGGAGGACCCCTTCGCCCCCCCGATGGAACAGCCGCTCGAGGCTCCCGGGCGCCCCGCGGGTCCGAGCGTCGCCCTGCCCGACGTCGAGCCGCGGACCGACGACATCGAGCCCGACACGCGGCTGAACCCGCGCTACACCTTCGACTCGTTCGTCATCGGGTCGTCCAACCGCTTCGCCCATGCCGCCGCCACCGCCGTGTCGGAGAGCCCGGCGAAGTCGTACAACCCGCTCTTCATCTACGGCGGTGCGGGGCTCGGCAAGACGCACCTGCTGCATGCCATCGGGCACTACGTGCGTCACCTCTACCCGCGCCTGCGTGTGCGCTACGTGACGTCGGAGCAGTTCACCAACGAGTTCATCAATGCGGTGATGGGTGGTTCCGATCGCATCGGGGCGTTCCAGCGCACCTACCGGATGGTCGACGTGCTGCTGATCGACGACATCCAGTTCCTGCAGGACAAGGAACGGACGCAGGAGGAGTTCTTCCACACGTTCAACGCGCTGCACAACGCCGAGAAGCAGATCGTCATCTCCAGCGACCGCAAGCCCAAGCAGATCGCGCAGCTCGAGGAACGCCTACGGAGTCGGTTCGAGTGGGGGCTGCAGACCGACATCCAACCCCCGGACCTCGAGACGCGCATCGCGATCCTCCGGCGCAAGGCGGAGATCGACGCGCTCCCGCTCTCCCACGACGTGCTCGAGGTCATCGCGTCGAAGGCCGAGTCGAACATCCGGGAGCTCGAGGGCGCGCTCATCCGTGTCTCGGCGTTCGCGAGCCTCCAGCGCGCGCCCGCCGACCCGGCGATGGCCGAGTTCGTGCTCAAGGACCTCTTCCCGATCGGTCGGGAGCGCGAGGTCTCCGTCCAGGACATCATGGACGAGGTCGCTGCCTACTTCTCGGTCTCGGTCGAGGACCTCTGCTCGCCCTCGCGCTCCCGGCAGCTCGTCAACGCGCGTCAGATCGCGATGTACCTGACGCGGGAGCTGACCGACCTCTCGCTCCCTCGCATCGGAAAGGCGTTCGGGAACCGCGACCATTCCACGGTGATGCACGCGAACCAGAAGATCGCCAACCTCATGCAGGAGCAGCGCTCGGTCTACGACCAGGTGCAGGAGCTCACGAACCGGGTGACCGCTCGGACGAGGTCGACCCGATGAGCGCCCCGATGAGCACCCTGATGACGTCGTCCGAGCACCTCCCGGTTCCCCGTCCCCGGCTGTCCACGACCTGGGGACAGCTCCGGGACGGGGTGGGGATGGGGGGCCACGGTCGGATCGCTGCGGCGCCGGCTGTGGACGAGCGACGGATCCTTCCCCGGTCCGTCCTCACCCCCACCCTCGCCCTGACCTGCGACGATACGGGTCGTCCACGGAGTCCACAGCCCCTACGACGACGACGAGATCGCTCCGAACAGGGAGGATCCTCCATCAGGGCTGGGGAGGACGACACGATCGGATGCTCGGGAGGGCACCCGGTCCGGGATGCGGGAGGACGTCCGTGAAGCTCAAGGTCGATCGCGC
>JBEAQO010000069.1:0-27700 GCA_041163825.1 Actinomycetota bacterium
CTGCGGGTCGGCCACGTCGGTCACCTCTATGCCGGTCGCGGCACGGACGTCCTGCTCGCGATCGCGGAGCGCCTGCCCGAGGTGGAGGTGCACCTGGTCGGTGGCACGCCGGCCGACGTCGCGGCGCTCGCCGAGCGTGGCGTGCCCGACACCCTCGTGCTGCACGGCTTCCGCGCGCCGCGCGAACTCCCCGGCCTCTACGCCGCCATGGACGTGCTCGTCGCCCCCTACCAGCGCCGGGTGGCGGTCGCCGGCGGCGTCGGGGACACGTCCGCGTGGATGTCCCCGATGAAGCTGTTCGAGTACCTCTCCTGGGGCCGTGCGATCGTCTTCTCCGACCTGCCCGTGGTGCACGAGGTGCTCCAGCACGATGTCGACGCGCTGCTGGTCGAACCGGACGACGTCGACGCGTGGGTCGCCACCATCGCGCGGCTCGACGCCGACCGTGGGCTCGTCGAGCGGCTCGGTCGCGGGGCCCGGGCGACGTTCCTGACCGGCCACACCTGGGACGCGCGCGTCGCGCGGATCCTCGACGGCCTCGAGCCCGGCGCATGAGCCGGCTCCGCGGACTCGTCGATCGGTTGCGCGGCCGCCGTGAGGCCGTCGACGTCATCGGCAGCGGCCTCGGTCGCGTCGTCGGGCAGGTCACCGAGGTCCCGGCGCTCGGGCCGCCCGACCTCGTCGACGCCTCCGGACCGGTGCGCGCCGCGAAGCGCGACTGGGACGCGCCGCGCGCCCCGGAGGGCGTGCTCGTCGTGCACGGCGCCCGGCTCGAGGCGCGCCGGGCGCTCGATGCGCCCGAGGGCATCCGGGTCGGGCGGCTCGTCGCCGAGGACGGCCGACCGCTCGTCGGCGCGACCACGCTGTTCGACGTCCCGAGCGCGCCGCTCGCCGAGGGCGGCGGCGACGTGCTCGAGGTGGACGGCACGCTGGCGCTGCTCGACCTCCACGGCCGCAGCGCCGTCAACTACTTCCACTGGCACGTCGATGCGCTCGCATCGCGCTGGCTCGTCGACCGCGTCGGACCCGGCGGCCAGGGCCACGCCGGTCACGTCGTCCCGTGGGGGGCGAGCGACTGGCAGCGGCAGAGCCTCGCGGCCGCGGGCATGGTGGGACCGCGGACGCTCACGCTCGAGGGCATCGCGGGGATCCGTGCCGAGCGCTTCCTCGTGCCGCTGCGCTCGTTCGGGTCGCGTCGGGTCCCGTGGTGGACCGTCGAGGCGCTGCGTGCGCTCGTGCCGCTCTCGGCCGAGGCGCAGGCGGGGACCGCCGGGCCGCGACTCCTCTACGTGTCCCGGTCGGACGCGAACCGGCGCCGTGTCGTCGGCGAGGAGCGGCTCATCGATGCGCTCGCCGGCCTCGGGTTCGTCGCGGTGGCGCTCGAGGGCCGGGACCTCGACGCGCAACGGCGGCTGTTCCACGAGGCCGACGTCATCGTCGCGCCCCACGGGGCGGCCCTGACGAACCTCGCCTGGGCACGGCCGGGGACCGCCGTCGTCGAGCTCGTCCCCGCCCGCCGGCCCAACTTCGCCTTCCATCGCATCGCCATCGAGGCGGGCTGCTCCTGGCGCGGGGTGCTCTGCCCGCCGAGCCCGCAGGGCAGCGGCGACGAGCACGACGATCTCGTCGTCGAGCTCGACGTGGTCCTGCCCGTCGTCGAGCGTGCGCTCGAGGAGCGCCTCGGCGCCGCCCGCTGACCATCGGTCCCGGCCGGACGACGTCAGCCGGGAGCGAGCTCGGTCCGCAGCTCCTGCAGGGTCTGGAGCAGTCCCAGCCCGAGATCGATGTAGGTCGAACCGACGAGCGTCCGCCCGAGCTCGACCGGCGCGTCGCCGAGCGTGTACGGCGTGAGCCGGTAGCGGCCCTCGAACGGGCGGTCCTCGAAGTGGAGCTCGATGCCGCCCATCATCTCCGACACCAGCTCGAGCAGTTCGCGGGTCGTGATGCGCTCGCGTCCGGTCAGGTGCAGGACCGCACCGGCGTGCTCGTCGGCGAGCGCGTCGAGCGCGAGCATGGCCGCGTCGTGGACGTGCGCGTACTCGCGGACCTCGGTCCCGTCGCCCCAGAACTCGATCCTGCCGGTGGTCAGGGCCTGGGTCAGGATCCGTCGCACGGCGTTGCCCGGGTCGGCACGCGGACCGTAGAGCGAGCCGAACCGCAGGACGGTCGTCGAGAGCCCGGCGTCGTCCGCCTCGCGGACCAGCGCCTCCGCCGCGCGCTTGGTGTCGCGGTAGGTGCCCCCGGCACGGGAGTGGACGTAGACGCTGCTGGCGAGGAGCAGGCGTCGCACACCGTGCGCCCGGGCGGCCTGGACGACGGTCCGGGTGCCCTCGACGTTGACGTCGGTGGCCCGCGCCGGATCGGCGTTGGCCTCGGCGAGGTCGGCGACCGCCGCGAGGTGGTAGACCGCATCGATGTCGCGGACCGCCCGATCGACGACGTCGGGGTCCCGGACGTCACCGAGCAGCGCCTCGACGTCCTCGGCGGCGCGCCAGGACCAGCCGCGCGTGTCGAGCGTGCGCACGGTGTGGCCGCGGGCGAGCGCCGCATCGACGACGTGGCTGCCGAGGAAGCCGCTGGCTCCGGTGACGAGCACGCGCATGGTGGTCCCGTCCTGTGCGCCGCAGGGTGCGCTCGATCGGCACGACGGCGCAGGGTAGTGGCGGGGCCATCGGTCGTACCGGGCCAGTAGGCTGCCGCCGCGCGCAGGGGCGCCCGCGCGGCGACGCCGAGGAGCCAGCGTGCGCGACGTCGGGTCCTTCGAGGAACGCAACGCCCGCTTCCGCGCCTCGTGGGGCCCCGAGCGTCGGCTGGCGCACCTCGTCCGGACCGAACGGCCGACCGTGCTCGACGTCGGCGCCCACATCGGCCAGAGCAACCGGCTGTTCCGCCGGTTGTTCCCGGACGCGACGATCCGGTCGTTCGAGCCCGACCCGGACTCCTTCGCCGCGCTGGTCGCCGCCGTCGATGCCTCCCTCCCGGGCGGCTGCGAGCGGCTCGCGTTCTCCGACCGCGACGGGCGGGCGACGCTGCACCGCAACCCCATCGCCCACACCAACTCCCTCTACCGCCGCAACGCCGAGTCCCGCGACTCGATCGACGTCGAGCGCGCGCGGCGCGCCGGGCTCGCACCCGAGCTCGGGATCGGCTCGGTCGACGTCGAGGTGCGGCGCCTCGACTCGTACTGCGCGACGACCGGCATCGACCACGTCGACCTGCTCAAGATCGACGTCCAGGGCGCCGAGGTCGACGTGCTGCGGGGGGCGACGGGCGTGCTCGACGCCGTCGACAACGTCGTCGTCGAGATCTCCTTCTTCGACCTCTACGAGCGCTCGTCGAGCTTCCTCGAGGTCGAGTCCCTGCTCGCCCCGCACGGGCTGCGGCTCTACGCGCTGATCGAGGTCTCCGACAACCCGATGAACGGCCGCACCGACTGGGTCACCGCGGCCTACACCCGGCTCGACGTTCTGCCCGTCGAGGACGTCGTCAGCCCCTGAGGTCGACCAGCAGCCGGCGCGGGCCGACGACCCGGTTGGCCGGGACGTCCGCGCCGACCTCCACGGCGGCGACGGCCGCGTCCTTGTCGTCACCGTCGACGACGAGCAGCAGCGTGGGGGTCCGGGCCAGCCGAGCCGCGGAGAGGGTGATCCGGCGCGGCGGGTCGTGCGCCGCCGAGACGACGACGAGCGCGTCGGGCGCGTCGGGCGCGAGCGGTCGAGGGTCCCCCGGCAGGAGGCTCGCGACGTGCCCGTCCGCGCCGAGCCCCAGCACCACGATCGCGAAGTCCGGGACGTCGGCGAGGCGGGCCGCGTGGCGCCGTGCGGCCTCGGCATCGTCGTCGAGCGCCGGTGGCCCGCTCGGCCGTGCCGGGTGTCCGGGGGCCAGCCGCAGCGCGGCGGCGACGGAGGGGGCGTTGCGCCGGGGATCGTCGGCGGGCACGCAGCGCTCGTCCGAGAGGTGCAGCCGCCAGGTCGCGTCGGGCAGGCCCGCGGCGGCGAGGGCGGCATAGAGCCGGGTCGGCGAACGTCCGCCCGGGACGACGACGTGCCCGACGCCGTCCCGGGCCCTCGCGGTGTCGACCGCCTCGGCCATCATCGCGACCGCGGCATCGAGGTCGATGCGACCGTCGATCACGCCCGCGCCGGACCGCGTCGCAGGAGGCCGGCCCGCACCGCGGCGATCGCGCCGTCCGGGTCGGGGAAGGCCGCGCGGTACGCGGTGCGCAGCCGGTCGACGAGCGCGGCCCGATCCCGACGGACCTCCGCCATCCATCGCGCGAGGTCCTCCTCGTCGTCGGCCGGCAGCACGAGCCCGTGCGCTCGGAGCGCCGAGTGGATCGGCCGACCGCGTGCGTCCCGCGGCGCGTCCGGACGGTCGTGCTCGGGCAGGCCGCGCACGTCGATGAGCTCGATGGCGGGGACCCCCAGCGCGACCATGTCGATCAGCACGCCGCTGTGGAAGGCGACGGCGGCGAGCGCGTGCTCGGCGACGTGGAAGGGGTGGGCGCGCACGCGGTGCCACGAGCGGCCCTCCATCGACGGCGGGAGGCCCGCGGCGATGGTCCCGTCGTCGCGCTCCTTCGGGTGCAGCTTGACGACGAGGGTCATGCCGTACTGCTCGCACACGACACGGTGCAGCGCTGCGAGCGAGGCGACCTTGCGGTCCGCGGGGAGGTAGCTGGTGCCCGCCGGACGTGACAGGACGAACACGACGTCCTCGGACGGCGGACGGTGCAGCTGCGCCGAGGTCGCGATCACGCGTCGCATCCAGGCGGGGTCGTGGCGCGGGATGCCGACGACGTCGAGCACCGGATCGGTCAGCCCGTGGACGCCCCGGTAGGCGTCGCGCTCGAGCTCGGAGAACAGCCCCACTGCGACGTCGCGCTCGATGTCGGGGATCGGGAAGCGTCGACCATCGTCGCGCAGGACGTCGATGCCGTGGTGGAGCGACGAGCGCGGGAGCGGGCCGAGCGAGGCGACCAGGGCAGCGCTCGCGGGATGGCGATGCACGTGGACGTCGTAGCAGACGTGGGCGTCGGTGCCGATGTGGGCGGCGAGGTCGACGACCGCACGTCGCACGGCGCGCGGTCGGAGGGGCCGGAGCAGCGCGCGCTGCCAGCTCGGCATCGGGCCGTGGCGGCGAGCCCGTCCGAGCCGCCAGCGTGCGGCGTCGACGAGCCGTGCGACCGCCGTGGCGAGCCGCTCCCGCTCGAGCAGCTCCCTCGCGGCGACCAGTCCGGGCGCGCGGAGCATCGCCCCGTCGACCGCGGGGACGATGACCTCGTCGACGACCTCCTCGGCGAGCCGGACCATCGTGTCGGACGGGTCGACGGCGAGCACGGTGCGGCGCTCGGGGACCACGGCGACGATGCGGGTGTCCGGCATCGTGACGCGCGCATCGGCGAGGACGGGCAGCCAGCTGTCGAGGATCCCGAGGCTCGGAGCGAGCACGAGCACGAGCGTGCGGGGGGCGGGGCCCGCGGGGGATGCCGCGCCGGTCATCGCCCCGGCCCTGACCCCGACCCCGTCCGCGGCGTGAACGCGATCAGGTCGTCACCGACGACCCGGACGTCCACGTCCCGGAACCTCCCGAGGGCGCTGCGCAGCCCGTCGACCAGCGAGGCGACCTCGCCGGCCTGCAGCGGGGGGAACTTGTGGGCCCGCACGAAGGGGTCGTCGGAGCGTTCGCTCTCGCGCTGGGCGACGCTGGTGCCCGCGGCGTCGACGGCGCCACGGGTCCCCGCACGCTCGGCCATCGGGCCGGCACCGAGGCGGCGCCGCAGCGTCCCGAGCCGGTGGCGGGCCCGGATGCGGCGGCGTGCCGCGAGGATCGGCCCGGTCCGCAGGGGCGGTGCGACGGGGGCGAGGGCGTCCCAGTCGGCGACGATGCGGTCGGTCGCGAGGACCCCGTCGAGCGCTGCGATGCGACGCCCGATGAGGTCACGTCCCTCCGACGGCAGCCATGCCGTCCGACGCGCCGGGTCGGTCGACGCGGCCAGCGCCTCGTCGACCAGCACGAGCACCCCCTCGGCATCGTCGGCACGACGCCCGAGACGGTTGGCGACCGAGTCGGCGAGCGTGCCGCCCGGGGTGAGCGAGACGACGGGCGTCCCGATGACGGCGGCCTCGTAGGCGCTCGTCGAGTCGCTCTGGACCAGCACCGCGGCCCGCCGCACCCATGGCGTCAGGGCCCCGCGGCGGGTGACGAGGACGTTGGGCAGCGGCCCGACGAGGTCGGAGAAGGCCCCCCGCGCCTCGACCGGATGGGGCCGGACGACGATCAGCCGGTCGGGGTGCGCGAGCGCGACGCGCCGGATGGCGCGGACGAAGTGCCCCAGCACGCGGTAGCGGTCGGCGACCAGGTCGTAGCGGTCGAACTCGTAGGGGTCCTCGGGACCGACGTGGTGCTGGCGCTTGTCGCGCATGCGTGCCCAGAAGCGCGTCACCTCGAGCGCGGAGGCGAAGTTCGACGCGAAGAGCACGAAGCCATCGCGGCCCCCGGTCCCGACGAGGTCCACCGTCGCGTGCGCCGCTGCGAACTCCGGCCGCCACAGGTCGATGCGTGGCGAGCCGACCGTGACGATGCGCTCGGCGTGCTCGGGATAGGCCGAGGTCAGGGCGTCGTGCTCGTGGGGACCCCACGCGAACGAGCGCGCCGCGTTGGCGAGCGCCGCCGAGGAGAATCGCTTGCGGGCGGGGACGTCGTAGCGTTCCAGGTTGAGCCAGTGCTCCTCGTCCTGGCTGGTGACGACGAAGCCGCGCTCGACGAGGCGACCGTGGAGGCGCAGCTTGCGCGCCGAGGGAGTGAGGCTCTTGTCGTGGAAGATGCCGGGCGGGAAGGCGTCGAGCCCGTGCTCGAGGTAGCGACGCAGGTCGCCGAGGAGGACGTGGTGGCCGCGCTCGGCCGCTGCGAGCGCGAGCAGGCTCCTGCCCTCCAGCTCGCGGGCCGCGATCTCCAGCTGCAGGTAGAGGTTCACCGCGCCACCGCTGCGAGCTCGTGCGCGAGACGATCGGCCTGCTCGGCCGGGTCGAGCGTGCCGTCGAGACGCACGACCGCCGTCCCGCGCTCGGCCGCCACCTCGAGGGTGCGCGCGACGTCCTCGATGCTGCGCTCCACGTGCTCGGCGAGGCCGTCGCCGGCCACCACCGCGGCCCAGCGCGGATGGCCCGGGCGTTCGGTCGCCCGACGCTCGAGCCGTGCCACGAGGGTCGCCGGGTCGACCTCGAGTCCCACGGCCAGCGCGGGCATCGGGACGAGCGCTCGGTAGCGCTCCCGGCGCGCGGGATCGATGCCGACGGCACCGTCGATCTTGTGCGGGTGCAGCAGGCCCTCGTCGAGCAGCGCCGCACCGGCGCGCCCGACGCCGGCGACGAGCGCGACCTCGATGCCGGCGCGCAGCTCCAGGGACTCGAGCGACCAGCGTCGCGCGAGCAGCGCGAGCTCGACCGTGCGCTCCGCGGTCGGTCCGGCGGCGACCGACGGCGACGCGGCGGTCGGTCCCTCCGCGACCAGTGCGAGGAACTCGGACCAGGGGGAGGCCACGGCGCGGAGCGCCGCCGCGATGTCGTCCTCGGTGGGCGCAGCGAGGAGCAGGTCGCGCAGTCGGCCGCGGGCGAGCCCGGCGGGCAGCCGGCGTGCGAGGCCGACGCCACCGGGGAGGCGACCCGGTCGCACCAGCGCCCGGGCGTCGACGAGCACGCCGCGGTGCCGACGCAGCGCTGCGCGCGCGAGCGCGGACTTGCCGGCGCCGGCGGGCGCGACCAGCTCCACGAGTCGCACGGCGCCTCCGCCTTCCGAGGTCACGCTCCCGAGGTCACGCTCCCGAGGTGCCGGTCGGGGGTGCTGCCACGATCGGGGTCCGCCCCGGGCGCTCCCCGGCCCGGGGGCGGCTCGGACTCCTATCCTAGGCAGCGGGACCGCCCGATCGGCCGGGAGGCCCCGGACGCCCCGACCCGCTGAGGACCGCCCGTGCGCGTGGCACTCGTCAACCGGCACCCGTCGGTCGCCCTCGGGGGGAGCGAGACGCAGTGCGGGCTGATCGCCGAGGAGCTCGTCCGACGGGGTCACACCGTCGTCTGGATCGCGCCGGGTGGGGCCGACGTCGCACGTGCCCCCTACGAGGTCGTCTCGGTGACGGACCGCGCCCGCGCCATCACCGACGCGATCGACGCGGCGGCCCCGGACGTCGTCTACTGGCGCTGCGGGACCCGCCACCTCGGGCGGGTGACACCCCGACTGCGTCGACGGGGGACCCCGATCGTGTTCGCCTCGTCCCATGTGAAGGACCTGCGTCGCTTCGCCGTCGCTCCGAGCGGTGTGTCCGACCCCGTCCGGCGGATCCTCGCCTCCCTTCGCGACCGTGCTCGCTCCGTCCTCGACCATCGCGGCCTCCTGCGGGTCGATGCGCTGGTCGTGAACAACGAGACGCACCTCGGGCTCGTCGACGTCCGGCCGCAGCTGTTCATCCCGAACGGTGCGCAGCGCGCGTCGCGGCCGTTCCGATGGCCACGGCCCTACGTCGCGTGGGTCGCCAACCTCAAGCCGGCGAAGCGGCCGGAGGCGTGCGTGGCGCTCGCCGAGGCGATCGCCGACCTCGATGTCGACGTCGTGATGGCCGGGCGGATCGTGACGGAGTCGTACGAGTGGTTCGCCGACGCGGCGCGGCTGCCGGGCAACCTGCACTTCCTCGGTCCGGTCGAGCAGGTCGACGCCAACGGGATCCTCGCCGGGGCCCGCTGTCACGTGCACACCTGTCGCCCCGAGGGCTTCAGCAACGTGTTCATCCAGGCGTGGTGCGCCGGGGTCCCGTCGGTCTCGCTGGGGTTCGACCCCGAGGGGACGATCGAGCGGGAGCGCCTCGGGGTGGTGTGCGACGACGACCCGGCGCGCTTCGCGTCCGAGGTGCGCTCGCTCCTCACCGACGCGGCACGCCGCGATGCGGCCGGTGCGCGCGCTGCGCGCTACGCCCTCGGGAGGTTCGACGTCGAGCGCAGCGTCGCTGCGCTGGAGGACCTCCTGCTCGAGCTGGTCGACGGAGTGGCGGCGGACGGGTCCGCGAGCACGGCGAGCACTCCGACGGCGAGCACCTCCAAGGAGACCCCGTGAGCCAGGAAGCGTCCGACGCGCCGGTGTCGGCCCGGCGGTGGCCGGTCGTCGCGGTGGTGCTGCTCGCCCCGGCGCTCGCGCTGCTGCTCACGCCGATCCGCATCAGCACCGGCGGTCTCGACCCGATGACCTACCTCGGGTACCTCAACGGCTACGACGCCCTGGCCGTGCGCTTCCCGCAGACCTACCACGGCAACCGCATCGCCTACCTGCTCGTCGATCGCACCGCGATGTCGCTGCTCGGCTTCGAGGCCGGGTACTTCGCCGTCCGCGGGGTGCTGCTCGCGCTCGCTGCGGCCGCGATGGCCAGGATCGGATGGCGGCTCGGCGGTCCGGCGCTCGCGGTGCTCGGGGCGACGCTCGTGACCCTCGTGCCGTGGCTGTCGCGCCAGCTGCTCTGGACCCACTACGACGGGTTCGCGGCCACCTACCTCCTGCTCGCGGCGGCGCTGCTCGTCGGTCGACGGCGTCCGTCCCCGTGGGCCGAGCTCGGTGCCGGCGTGCTGCTCGGGCTCGCGGTCAACACGAACCTGGTGATGTTCGGGATGTGCGGCGCGCTCGGCCTCGCCTGGATCATCGCCCGACGTCACGACCCCCTCCGAGCCGTCCTCCCGTCGGTCGGCCGCGTCGTGCTCGGGGTGGCGCTGGCGCTGCTGGCGACGTCGCTCGTCCTCTCGACGTGGTACCCGGACGGGCCCTTCTTCTCCGAGACCGTCGCCTTCCGCTTCGCGCTCGAGCTCGGCTCCGAGGCGGAGTTCTACGTCCCGATGCAGCGCTGGATCGGACGCGTCCCGGTGCTCTGGTTCCTCCCGCTCCTCGTGGTGCTGCTCGCGGTCGCGCTGCGCTGGTGGCCCGCCGCGTCGGCGATGACGCTCGCCCCGGGGGCCGGGGGCGCCCCGAGCCCGGACGACGCGGGCGCCGATCGGCGCTGGATGGTCGAGTTCGCGCTCATCTGGCTCGCGGTGATGGTCGCGGTCATGCTCTTCGCCAACTTCGTCTGGCTCAGGCCGTGGCCCCGGCTGCCCTACTACCGCGTCCACCTGCTCCCCGCGACGTTGACGGCGGTGCTGGCGCTGGTCGCGGTGGCGCGCGAGCGCGGGGGTGCACGGGTCGACCGGGCCGCGCTGGTGGGCGCCGCGGCGATCGCGGCGCTGTGGGTCGTCGGCGTCACGCTCGTCGACGCCGCGAGGATCGCGACCGTCGTCGTGATGCTCGGCCTCGCGCTGGGCGTCGCGCTGCTCCGCCGTCCGGGGCCGGCGCCCGTGCTCGTCGGGCTGCTCGCGCCGCTCCTGCTCGTCTCGGCCTGGGGCACGCGGGGGCTGGGCGAGTGGGAGGGCCCGCGATCGTCCGCCCGGGCGACGGCCGAGCGGGAGTGGGACATCGTGGGCATCGGGCTCGAGATGCAGGACCTCATCGAGTCCGAGGTCCCGCTCGATCGCAACGTGCGGTTCTGGCACGCGATGGAGGGCGATGACGTGAGCGTGCACCTCGGGCTCGCTGCGATGTACTACGGGCTGGGGGAGAACAACCTCCACCGTCGCAAGAGCGACGAGTACTCGGGGATGCCCGACCTCGAGGACGGCAACGTGCTGGAGCTGGTCGAGTCCGCCCGGCCGATGACGGCGGTCCTGCTCGGCGCATCGCGCGAGGACGTCGGCGAGGGCTACGCGGAGCTCGTCGGGGCCGGGCTGCCGGCGGCGGTCCGCCGCTCGGACCTGCTCGAGGGTGAGGGGCTCGCGGTCCACGTCCTGCTCGTGGACATCGACTGATCGGGCGCGGCTGCTCGGCCGTGCGCCCGGGGCGCCCCGAAGCCGTCATCGCTGCGCCGGAGCGACGGCTACCGTGTCGGTGCCGGGCGATCCCCGGCATCGGATCGACGGAGTCCCCGTGGTGAACCCACACGACCCCGCTGCGTCCGCCGGTCCCGTGAACCCGGGTTCCCTGCCGCGCAGCGCCCCCGCCGCACCCGTCATCCTCGACGGGCTCGCCGCCCAGGTCCCCGACCTCGATGCCGGCGAGACCGGGGAGTGGCTCGAGTCGTTCGATGCGGTCGTCGACGCGGCCGGTCCGGCACGTGCCCGCTTCCTCCTCCTCAAGGTCCTCGAGCGCGCGCGGCAGCGCAACATCGGGCTGCCGTCGCTGACCACGACCGACTACGTCAACACCATCCCCTCCGACCGGGAGCCCACGTTCCCGGGCGACGAGGACCTCGAGCGTCGCATCCGCGGGTTCATCCGCTGGAACGCCGCGGTCATGGTCCACCGCAGCAACGTCACCCGTGGGACCGGCGGGCACATCGGGAGCTACGCCTCCGCGGCCTCGCTCTACGAGGTCGGCTTCAACCACTTCTTCCGCGGCAAGGACCACCCGGGCGGTGGGGACCAGCTGTTCGTGCAGGGGCACGCCTCGCCGGGCATCTACGCGCGGGCGTTCCTCGAGGGCCGCTTCACGGAGGCCGAGCTCGATCGCTTCCGCGCCGAGGTCGAGCCGGGCGGGCTCTCGTCGTACCCGCACCCCCGCCTGATGCCCGAGTTCTGGGAGTTCCCGACCGTGTCGATGGGGCTCGGGGCGCTGCACGCCGTGTACCAGGCACGCTTCAACCGCTACCTGCACGGCCGCGGGATCCGGGACACCAGCGGCCAGCGCGTGTGGTTCTTCGGCGGGGACGGCGAGACCGCGGAGCCCGAGACCCTCGCCGGGCTGGCGCTTGCGGCGCGCGAGGGGCTCGACAACCTGACCTTCGTCATCAACTGCAACCTCCAGCAGCTCGACGGCCCGGTCCGTGGCAACGGCAAGGTCATCCAGGAGCTCGAGGGCGTCTTCCGCGGTGCCGGTTGGAACGTCATCAAGGTCGTCTGGGGGCGGCAGTGGGACCCGCTGCTCGCGATGGACGTCGACGGTGCGCTGGTCGCGCGCATGAACGAGGTCCCCGACGGCCAGATGCAGACCTACACGGCCCGAGGAGCCGCCTACGTCCGCGAGGACTTCTTCGGCGCGAACGCGTCGCTGCAGCGCATCGCCGCCACGCTCGCCGACGAGGACATCGACCGGCTGACCCGCGGTGGCCACGACTACCGCAAGGTCCATGCGGCCTTCCGCGCCGCCGTCGACACGACCGGTGCGCCGACGGTGATCCTCGCCCAGACGGTCAAGGGGTGGACGCTCGGCCCGGACTTCGAGGCGCGCAACGCCGTGCACCAGATGAAGAAGCTGTCGTCCGAGGCGCTCAAGGGCTTCCGCGACCGGCTGCACCTCGACCTCGACGACGCGGCGCTCGAGGCCGACCTCCCGCCCTACGCGCACCCCGGCCCCGACTCCGACGAGGTCCGCTACCTGCTCGAGCGTCGCCGCGAGCTCGGCGGCCCCGTGCCGGAGCGCCGCGTCGCCTTCACGATGCCCGAGCTCCCGGGTCGTGACGTCTACGCGGAGCTCAAGGCGGGATCGGGCTCGCAGCACGTCGCCACGACGATGGCGCTGGTCCGGCTGTTCAAGGACCTGCTGCGGACCCAGGGCCTGGGTCCGCGCATCGTCCCGATCATCCCCGACGAGGCGCGCACGTTCGGGATGGACTCGTGGTTCCCGACCGCGCGCATCTACGACCCCAACGGTCAGAACTACGAACCGGTCGATCGCGACCTGCTGCTGTCCTACCGCACGGCCACCGACGGGCAGATCCTCCACGAGGGCATCACCGAGGCCGGGTCGATGGGCTCGTTCCATGCCGCCGGCTCGTCGTACGCGACGCACGGCGAGCCGATGCTCCCCCTCTACATCTTCTACTCGATGTTCGGGTTCCAGCGCACCGCTGACTCCATCTGGTCCGCGGCCGACCAGCGCACGCGGGGCTTCCTCATCGGCGCGACCGCGGGCGGCACGACGCTCAACGGTGAGGGCCTCCAGCACCAGGACCGCCACTCGCTGCTGCTCGCCCAGACGAACCCCGCGGTCGAGGCCTACGACCCGTCCTTCGCCTACGAGCTCGCGGTGCTCGTCGAGCACGGCATCGAGCGCATGTGGAGCGACGTCCACCGGCCCGGCGGCGAGGACGTCATCTACTACCTGACGGTCTACAACGAGCCGACGCCCCAGCCGCCGATGCCGGAGCACGTCACCGACGCGATGGTCATCGACGGGCTCTACCGCTACCGCGAGGGCGCGGGCTCCACGGACACGGCGCAGATCCTCGCCTCGGGGACGATCATCAACGAGGCGCTCGTCGCCCAGGCGCTGCTCGCCGCCGACTGGGACGTGTCCGCCGACGTCTGGTCGGCGCCGGGCTGGAACCGCCTGCTGCGGGACGGCGTCGCCGTCGAGTCGTGGAACCGGACCCATCCGGGCGAGCCCCCGCGCGTCCCCCTCGTCACGCGCCTCCTCGAGGGCGCCGAGGGACCCTTCGTCGCCGTCTCGGACTGGATGCGCGCCACCCCGTTCCAGATCGCCGACTGGATCCCCGGGCCCTTCGCCGTGCTCGGCACCGACGGCTTCGGACGCTCGGACACGCGCGAGGCGCTGCGCCGGTTCCATCGCATCGATGCGGCCTCGATCACGTACTGCGTCCTGGCCGAGCTCGTGAAGCTCGGGCGCCGGGACGTCTCGGTCCTGACCGAGGCGATCGAGCGCTACGGCCTCGACTTCGGCGAGGTCCCCTTCTTCGGCCAGCCGGCGCGCGAGCAGGACGGCCCCACCCGGGACGTCACGCGCTGATGCCGGGGACGACCCGGTCCGGTCGGAGCGGCTAGCGTCCGGCCCATCCAGCGAGCGAGGAGCGGTGCAGCATGACGACGCGGAGCGCGAGCGCCGAGTGGCGCGGGGACCTCAAGGACGGCGCGGGCGAGCTCGCGCTGGGCAGCGGCCTGCTGAGCGCGCCCTACACGTTCGTGTCCCGCTTCGAGACCGGCGAGGGTGGGACCAACCCCGAGGAGCTGATCGGTGCCGCGCATGCGGCCTGCTACTCCATGTCGGTCGCGAACCTGCTCGCGCAGGCCGGCACCCCGGCGACGTCGGTGTCGACGACCGCGACGGTCCACCTCGAGCGCGTCGACGGGAAGCCGACGATCACGCGGGTCGACCTCGACACCGTCGGGGTCGTTCCCGGCGTCGACGAGGCGGCCTTCCTGGAGGTCGCGGAGGCGGCCAAGGCGGGCTGTCCGGTCTCGCGCCTGCTCGACGCCGAGATCACGCTGGTCGCGCGGCTCGACGGCTGACCGAACGGTCGTGGCGGAGCTCGTCTTCTTCTACGGCACGATGAACTGCGGCAAGTCGACGCTCGCGCTCCAGATCCATCACAACGCGGTGGCGGCCGGCAAGCGCTGCGTGCTCCTCACCAAGCACGACCGGGGCGGCGCCACGATCTCGTCCCGCATCGGGCTGGAGCAGCCCGCCGAGGTCGTCCGGGACGACACCGACCTCCATGCCCTCGTCGCCGGGCACTGGCGCGCGGAGGGTGGGGTCGACGTCGTCATCTGTGACGAGGTCCAGTTCTACTCGGCGGCGCAGGTCGAGCAGCTCGCCCGGCTCGTCGATGAGCTGGGCATCGACGTGCAGGCGTTCGGGCTGCTGACGGACTTCACGACGTCGCTCTTCCCGGGCACGCAGCGCATGCTCGAGCTCGCCGACCGGCGCAACGAGCTGCAGGTCGAGGCGCGCTGCTGGTGCGGCGAGCGCGGCACGCTCAACGCCCGGACCGTCGATGGGGACATCCAGCGCGAGGGCGAGGTCGTCGTCGTCGGCGATGTCGGGAGCGGGCTCGTCGCCTACGAGGTGCTCTGCCGGCGCCACCACCGTGAGGGCCGGACCGCGGCCTCGGCCGGTCGCCGCCGAGGGGCGGACTGAGCCCTCCGCGCGGCCCGTTCCCGATGCGCCGCGGGGGCGGAGCGAGCGGGGCCCGGACCCGTGGCGTCAGGCGGCCGCGGGGTCGGCGAGGCGGCGGAAGGCCGCGTTGGTCGCGAGCAGCTCGTCGTAGGTCCCCTGCGCCGCGATGCGACCACCCTCCACGAGCACGACCCGGTCGGCGTCACGGATGGTCGAGAGTCGGTGCGCGACCATCACGACCGTGTGCGAGCCGCGCAGGCGATCGAGCGCCGCGATGAGCTCGCGCTCGGTCAGGTTGTCCAGGGCCGAGGTGCCCTCGTCGAACACCAGCAGCTCCGGCCGGCGGTAGAGCGCGCGGGCGATCGCGATGCGCTGCCGTTGGCCCCCGGAGACCCGGACCCCTCGCTCGCCGACCACGGTGTCGAGCCCGTCGGGCAGCGAGGAGACGAAGTCGCGGAGCTGGGCGAGGTCGACCGCCGCCGCCAGCGCGTCACGATCGATGTCCTTGGGTCGGACACCGAGGGCGATATTGGCGCGCAGGGAGTCGTCGGTGAGGAACACGGTCTGTGGGACCACACCGGTCGCCGCCTGCCACGCCCGCTCGCGGCCCGCGAGGTCGACCCCGTCGACGAGGATGCGCCCGCGGGTCGGGGGGATCAGCCCGGTCAGGACGTCGACGAGGGTGGTCTTGCCGCCTCCCGTCGAGCCGCAGATGCCGATCGTCTCCCCGCGACGGATCGTCAGGTCCACGTCGGTGAGGGCGTCGCCCGCGGCGGTGTCGTAGCGGAAGGCGACCTGCTCGAGGCGGATCGCATCCTGGAGGGGGAGCGGAGCGACGGGCGTGAGGTCGATCGCCTCGGCGTGGATGGTGTCGAGATCGGCGGAGAGGTCCGCCAGTGGGACGCGGGCGCTCTGCAGGTCGTTGACGGCCTTGATGATGGTCTACAGCGATGGCTGGATCCGTCGTCCCGCGTAGGCGAAGAGCCCGAGCACCGGGAGGACGCTCGCCGTCGCGCTCTCCTGCAGGATCGAGTAGCTGAAGAACGCGAGGATGAAGCCGAGCAGCGCGATCTCGATGACGATGCCCGGCAGCCGTGCGACGACGGCCCGGCGGTTCGCCACACCGGCGGTGCGCTCGGCCGAGCGACGGAACTCGCGGACGAACGGCGCCTCGACACCGAGCATGCGCACGTCACGGAAGCCGTGCAGCGCCTGCATCAGCGCCTTGTTCGCCCGCTTGCGCTCGATGTGGTTGATCTCCCCGAGCCGCACGAGCGTCGGCTGGAGGACCCTGGTCACGACGAGTGCCGCCGAACCGATGACGACCACCGCGAGCAGGCTCGCACCGGGCGCGAGGGCGAACAGCAGCCCGAGCAGCCCGAGCAGCAGGACCACCTCGGCGACCACGGCGACGAACGAGGCGAGCAGTCCGGTCGCGACCTCGCGCGCGACCGCGGACGAGTTGCGGATCAGGTCGGCGGAGTTGCGACCGAGGTGGAAGCGGTAGGGCAGCGAGAGGTAGCCCTCGAGCACGCGCGTCATCAGGCGCGCTGCGAGTCGCTGGACGATGCGGCTCTGGACGTAGGCGGCGAGGACGGTGAACATCGAGCGCAGGATGAGGAACACGCCGAAGCTGACGACCACGGCGATCAGGAGCTCGCGTCGCGCGAGCCCGAGGAGCCCGCCGAGGTCCCCGAGGACCGGGACGACGATGGGGGCCTCGGGGTCGGTCACGAGCGCGAGGAGGGCGTAGACGAACCCGGCGCTCACCACCTCGAGGCCGCTCGACGCGAGCGCGACGAGGACGAGGACGACGAACCTGCCCCGGTACTCGCGTCCGATGAGGGCGAGCGCCCTGCGCAGGTCGGTCACCTCGCGCCTCCGACGATGGCCCGGTGGGGGGCCCCGGCCGCATCCCGGGACCTCGGGATCGTCGCCGGGAGGCTAGTGCCGGGGCGGCCCGCGACCGCGGCCTTCGGGACGGGGGCGCGCGGGTGGGGCGAGCGGGTGGTCAGGGGCGGGATCGAACCGCCGACACCACGATTTTCAGTCGTGTGCTCTACCAACTGAGCTACCTGACCGAGCGGGCGTCCATCCGGGCGCCGTGCTGCGGACCTGACGGGATTTGAACCCGCGACCTTCACCTTGACAGGGTGACGAGCACTCCAAGCTGCTCCACAGGTCCGTGGTCTCGGGTCGGTGGTGCCGACACCGTGTCCTCGGTGGGCCGCGCAGGACTCGAACCTGCAACCAGCGGATTAAAAGTCCGATGCTCTGCCAGTTGAGCTAGCGGCCCGTCCGGCAGACTCGACCCGAGCGGAGCGTAACGCCCGCCGCTGCCGGCCGCCAACCGGGACGGGAGCCTACCGTCGGGGCCCTCGGGTCACCCGGGCCCTCATGGACCACCCCGGGGTTCCGGGCGACGGCGAGCCGGGCGAGCCGGGGGAGGAGCGGAGATGTGCGGGCCGGGCGAGCACGCGCCCTCGACGCTCGGGGTCGGGCTCGCGGAGCGCGACGAGGTGATCGCGTTCCTCGACGCGGCCGAGGAGGCCGCCGGTGCGCCCCTCGTCGACGAGTGGGAGCGCTCGAGGCTGTCGCGACTGACCGGTGCGGGCCCGCCGGGGACGCACGTCGTCGGCGAGCGCCACTGGTCACCGCTGGTCGCACGTGTGGGCGGGACCGTCGTCGGCTACGCCGGGGTGGTCCATCCGCTCGCGGACGATCCGCGGCCCAGCCGTGCGGTCGGTGACGTCGTCGTCCGTCACGACGGGGGCGTCCATGGGGCGGCGCTGGCGGCGCTGCTCGAGGCCGCGGCGGAGCTCGCGCGCGACCACGACGCCGAGATGCTCGAGGTCTGGCTCCGGCACGCCCGCGAGGACGAGGTCCTCGAGGCCGCGTCCGCCGGGTTCGCCGTGCGTCGGCGGCTCGCGGTGCTCGGTCGTGACCTCGGGGACCCCGAGCCGGGCTCGCGGCCGTCGGGACTCGGGGACGAGGCGGACGGGGTGCGCCTCCGCGCGTGGCGGGGGCCCGAGGACGACGCGGCCGTGCGCTCGGTCCTCGAGGCCGCCTACGCGCCGGGGGAGGACGGACGCTGGTCCCCGGCGGCCATCGCCGAACGGCGAGCGGCGTCCTGGTTCGTCCCCGACGACCTGCTGCTGGCCGAGCTCGATGGTGAGGTCGTCGGGCTGCACTGGTGCAAGCGTCGGGACGACGAGCGCGGCGAGGTCTACAACCTCGCGGTCGCGCCCTCCGCGCAGGGCCGCGGGCTGGGGGCGAGGCTCCTCGATGCCGGCCTCGCACGCATGGCTGGGAGTGGCTGCCATGAGGTCCTGCTCTGGGTCGACCTCGCCAACGAGCGCGCGCTCCGGCTCTACCGCGGCGCCGGGTTCTCCTCCCGGTGGGAGGACGTCGCGTTCGAGCGCACGCTCGCCCGCTGATCACCGTCGGTCGGGGCCACGGGCCGGGACGACGACCGGGTCAGTCGCTGGCCGGCGGGCCGTCGGCGGGGTCGAGGGCACCGCGCTGACCGGGGGCGACGAGCTTGTAGCCGACGCCCCGGACGGTCGCGATCATCGACTCGTACTCGGGGCCGAGCTTGGCGCGCAGCCGTCGGACATGGACATCGACCGTGCGAGCACCGCCGTAGTAGTCGGTCCCCCAGACGACATCGAGGAGGACGTCACGGGTGAAGACGCGCTCGGGTGCGGAGGCCAACGCCTTGAGCAGCTCGAACTCCTTGTAGGTGAGGTCGAGCGGCTGTCCGCGCAGCCGGACCTGGTAGCTGTCCTCGTCGATGACGAGGTCGCCCACGCTGGCTGCCCGGTGCCGCGAGGCCGCGACCGCACGGTCGTGGGCGAGCCGCAGGCGGGTCTCGATCTCGACCGGGGACGCGTCGGGCAGCAGCCAGTCGTCGAGGCCCCAGGTCGCCTTCAGCGCGGCGAGCCCCCCTTCCGACATCACCACGACGACGGGACGGGCCAGGTCGTGGATGGCGACGGCCCGGCACGCGCCGGCCGCGCGGCGCAGGTCCCGGGTGCCGTCGATGAGCACGAGGTCGCACGCGGCGAGGCCGAGCAGGGACCCGGGCTCGAGCGGCGCGTCCTGCACCGTGTGGTCGAGGTACTCGAGGGCGGGGAGGAGGGTCTTGCCGCCGCCCGTGCGCTCCGTCAGCACGAGCAGGTGCACGTCGTCCCCCTCCGGGGCGCCCGGAGCGGGGCCCCGGCGCGGTTCGCGGCTCGCGACCGTCCCCCGGCGCGAGCCCGTCCCGCGGAACGCCCCCGCGGTCGGCGGAGCGTAGCCCCGAGCTGCACGGCCACGCCGGCGCCGCTAGGTTCGCACGGTTCCCACTGCCTGCGCTGGTCCGCCGCCCGGGGGCCCGTCACCCTCCCCCTCGCGCAGCGCGCCACGGCCACCATCCCCGGTCCCCCCCGGGCGCGAGGCCGCCCGTCGCGCACCGACCCCACGACCCGGAGCCCCGATGTCCGCCCTCCCGACCCTGACCGGCGTGCCGGCACCGCTCGGCGAGGACGAGGTCGCGCGCGCCCTCGCGGTGCCCACGCGCGCCGGCATCTACCGGCGACTGCGGACGGAGGCGCGGCCGCTCTCGGCCGCCGAGGTCGCCGAGCGCTTCGGTGTGCACGTCAACGTCGCCCGCAACCACCTGGACCGGCTGGTCGAGGTCGGCCTGGCCGCTTCCGGCCGACGCAAGAACCCGCTCGGCGGGCGACCGGCGCAGGTCTACGTCGCCCGCGAGCAGGCGGTGCCGGTCGGTCGTGACGTCCCCGTCCCCCCGGGGGCGCAGCTCGCCGTCCACACCGTCGTCCAGCTCATCGCCGGCCTGCGCGAGCACCTCGGTCGGCTCGAGGTCCTGGCGGAGGAGCAGGGCAGGCGTCTCGTCGCGGCCGCGGCCGGTCGGGCCGACCGCCGCGAGCTCGCCGCCGCGGCCGTCGTCGCCGTCGAGGCCCTGCGCGCCGCGTTCCCGGAGATCCGCCTCGCCGACCCCGGTCCGGCGGGGTCGAGCGACGCGGTCGTCGTCGAGGGCCTGGAGGTCAGCCTCCGCCTCGTCGGTGAGGTGGACGGCGCGGTCGGGGACGCGCTCGCGGTCGGCTTCCTGCGCGGCGCGCTCGCGGCCGCCGGGGCGCCCGCGATCGTCACCGCTCGCGATGGCCGGGTGCGCGCGGAGCCCGATGCGCGCGCGATCGGTGCCGTCCCCGGGCCCGTCGCCTCCATCGATGCCCGAGGATGGCGGCTCGAGCGCGGCGTCGACGAGGCCGTGCGCGTGACGGCCGAGCTGCGACCGGGTGACCACCTCGAGGTCCTGACCGAGGTCGAGGGTGCGCCCGCCGCCTACGCGCGGTGGGCGGACCGTGCTGGTCACGAGGTCGTCGACGTCGCGCGTGTCCGTGATGCCCGCGGCCGCGCGACCGTCCGCATCGTCCTGCGCAAGGCCACCGGCCGCTGACGCGACCTCCCCCCGCGCCGCACCGACCCCGCCCCACCCGATCCCGCACCGACCCCGCCCGACAAGGAGCACGACGAGATGACCGGCCAGGGACTCGCATTCGATGCGGACGGGCGGCTGCTGATCGACGTCCGCGGCCCGCGCTTCGGCGCGGCCATCACCTCGATCGTGCTCGGCACCGCGCTCGTCGTGCAGGGCGAGGTCGGGATCGGCCTCGTCGCGTGGCAGTGGCTCGCCTTCGCCATCTCCACGGTCGCCGGTCTGCGCTACAGCCCCTACGGCAACCTCTTCCGCTGGGTGAAGCGCCGCTTCGACCTCGGACCGGCCCCCGCCACCGAGCCCGAGGCACCGCCGCGCTTCGCGCAGGCCTGCGGGCTCGTCGTCGCGAGCGTGGGGCTCCTCGGCCTCGCGCTCGGTGCGGCGACCCTCGGCTGGGCCGCGGTCGCCGTCGTGCTCGCCCTCTCCCTGCTCCTCGCGACGACCGGCATCTGCGTCGGCTGCGAGCTCCACGTGCTCGGGACGCGGCTCCTCTCGAGCGCGCGCGGACGGGCCTGAACGTGGACCCGATGCTCCTCCGCCTGCTCCTCGTCGCTGCGTTCGCGGCGGCGGTCGTCGTCGCAGGACGGGCGTGGCGTGCGCGCGACGGCCGCATGACCGCGACCGCGGACCGGTTGGGCGCGACGGAGCTCGCACGCCTGGGTGTGACGGACGCCGTGCGGACCGGGGTGGTCGGGGTGCTCCTCACCTCCGCGACCTGCTCGACGTGCGAAGCGGCCAAGGGCGTGCTCGACGACGTCGCGCGCGAGCGGCGGCGGTTCGCGTGGTGCTCGGCCGACGTCGCCGACCATCTCGACCTCGTCCGCGCGCTGGGGGTGCTGCGTGCGCCGACGCTGCTCGTGGTCGCACCGGACGGTCGGATCGTCGCGCGCACGAGCGGCGTCCCGCGCGCCGATGAGCTGCGCCGCACGATCGATGCGACCGTTCCCCACACGGCGCGCCGGCGCGCGCCGCTGCGTGCCTCGTCGCGACCCGGCGAACGTGCCGCCGGCGTCGCCCGCCGCGCCGCGACGTGAGCGCGGTCGGCACGGGAGCGCACGTGCCGGCCGACCCCGGGGCGGACGCCGTCCTCGTCGCCGTGACCGGCGCGGTCGTCGTCGATGTGGAGGGGGCGGACCGACGGGCCTACCTCGAGGACGTGACCAGCCAGCACCTGAGCGACGCCGAGCCGGGCACGACGACCGCGCTGCTCGTGCTGGACCCCCAGGGCGCTCCGCTCGCGGTCGCCGACGCCATCGTCGAGCCCGAGCGCGTCCGGCTGATCGCCCCGGACGACACCGTCGCCGAGCACCTCGTCGGGGTGCTCGGCGGGCGCACCTTCCTCGCGGACGCGCGCTTCCTCGCGGCTCCGGCGCGGGTCGTCGCGCTGCGAGGAGCACCCGACGCGATCGCTGCGCTCCTCGCGCGCGCCACCGACGCGGCGCGCCCGGGGGAGCTCGCCAGCGCGCCGCGCTCGGTCCTTCCCGATGGGCTCGACCTCATCGTCGAGGCGGAGGCCGCTCCGGTGCTCGTCGACGACCTGGTCGCGCTCGGTGCCGTGCGGGCCGAGGAGGCCGACCTCGAGGATGCGCGCGTGCGAGCGGGTCGGCCGGCGTGGGGGCGCGAGATCGCGCCGCCGCACCTGCCCGAGGAGCTCGGGCTCCTGCCCACGCACGTCCACCTCGCCAAGGGCTGCTACCCGGGGCAGGAGGCCGTCGCACGCATGTGGATGCTCGGCCGACCCCGCCGCCGGCTGGTCCGGCTGCGTGCGCTCGACGGGGTCCGGCTCCGTGCCGGCCACGCCTTCGGCGAGGGTCGCGAGCGCGTCGACGTGACGTCGGCGACGCGCGACGGCCGTGCGGCGCTCGCGCTCGTCGGGGCGGACGTCGAGGTCGGCGCACGCGTCGCGCTCGGGCCGGTCGACGCGGCGGCCGAGGTCGACGCGATCGTCGGTGCCGGGCTCCCGGTCCCCGGCCATGACCCGCGCATGCGCCGACGGCGCGATGCGGCCGACCCCTCCGCGGGCGCGGCGCCGCGCGTCGACCCAGCAGCGCGCGGTCCGCGTCGACCATGAGCCGGGCGAGCTCCGGGGTGAGGACCTCGGGCGTCCGACCGAGCTGGTCGCGGGTCACGCACGCCTCGCCCCGTCGCTCGACGTCGGTCTCGTCGTGGCCATCCCACGGGCGATCCGTCCGACCCTCCGCCACGGTCGAGTGCTGGCGAGCGCTCGGAGCGAGGCCCAGGGGCGTCGTCGGACGCCGTGAGCCTCGGCTCGGGCGAGCCACCGGATGATCGTCACCGGCCGGTCGGGGACGGTGCGGTGCGTGTGGGCGAGCTTGCGGAGCCGCCGGTGGAAGGTCGGGTCGGTGCCGGGGGTGGGGCGGGTGCGTGCGAGCCAGTCCCGAAGCGGTCGGTCGTCGTCGCCGAGCGCGGGTTCGAGGTGGTCGTGGAGGAACCGGTCGAGCGGGTCGGAGACGCCGGGGCCGAGCCGGTCGAGATGCTCGACGAGGACGACCGTGGTGCCGTCCTCGACGGTGAGGGAGGCGACCTCGTGCAGGGTCGTGTCGGTGACGTCGGGATGTCGCAGGATGGCGTCGAGCTCGATGAGGGCGAACACGGCCCGGGCCTCCCCGGGGGCATGGCTATGGAGGGGGTTGAGGAACGACAGGTGGATGAGGTCGGCGAGGGCGGCGTGTCCGTCGGTGGCTCGGGCCCAGGTGCGGTCGAACCGCGCGTCCGCGTCGGTGCGGCCGGTGCGGGTGGTGGTGCGACCGGCGAACAGCTCGCTCGGATGGCGATGCAGGTCGAGCTCGCGGCCGAGCGTGTCGCGCAGCATCCGGCCGTGCGGGTCCCGCGTCGCCCGCCGGCCGGACCGCAGGGACCGGTCGGGGGCGAGGAGACGGACGGCGGCCGCATGGTCGCGGGGCCGCACCCACAGGTCGACGTCCGCGATGGGGCGCAGGCCCGCCGGGGGCAGGATGCGGCCGACGAGCCCGGCGCTCTTGATCGGCAGCACCGGGATGTCGGCCTCACGGAGCCGGTCGAGGGCGACCTGAGCGCCGGCGAGGATCAGCCGGTTGCGCACGACCATCTGGCGGCGGATGCCCCGCACTCGCGGGTGGGGATCGAGGTCGCGGCCGTCCGCCTTCCAGCGTCCTACGAGGAGCGGCAGCGCCATCCGTTCCAGGTCGCTGAGTCCGTCGAGGTCGTCGAGCCGGCCGGCGAGCAGCATCCAGGTGTCCGGCGCGCCGGACGGTCGCGTCTCACCGGCGAGGATCGCGTGCACCAGGAGCCGCTCCCGCTCCTCGACGTCGGTGGTCACGTCGACCGCGGTCCCGGGTGCGGTCGCGCGCGGGATCCTGGCCGGAGCGGTGGGGCTGCGGCGCATGCGGGGCTCCGGGCCGGTGTGGTCGTCGCGGGCCCGACGCTAGTGTCCCGCCGATGCGCTACCGCTGCGACCCATCCCGCTTCGCCGTCGACACCGTCGAGGGCGAGACGATCGTGATGGATCTCGTCGACGGGCGCCTGTTCCTGCTCGAGTCCGGTGCCGCGATCGTCTGGCAGCACGTCGCCGCCGGTGTCCCGCTCGACCTGCTGGAGGGGGCGATCCAGCATGCGTACGGCGCGGCCGCGCGCGACGATGTCCGAGGCTTCGTCGCGGACCTGCGCGCGCGCGGGCTGCTCGATGACGTGGGTGAGGAGGCGGGGGAAGGAGCCGCGGAGGCAGCGCAGGCGGTCGACGGGGCGCGTGCGCCCGAGGACCTCACGCTGCCGGCGGAACTCGGCCCGCTCACCATCACCGCCTACGACGACATGACGAGCATCATCACGATGGATCCGATCCACGACGTCGATCCGAGCCGCGGTTGGCCGTTCGACGCACCCTCCTGAGCAGGGTGGTCGACGCGTGGGCGTGACCCTCGCGGACGTGGCGATCGACGTGCGGTGCGGGCCGGGGACCGAACCGCTCGGCGACGCGTTCCTCCCCGCCGACGGTCCGGTTGGGGTGGCGGATGGCGCCGCGACGCTGACCCTGACGATGCGCATCGACGCGGCCCACCTCGACCTGCTCGTGTCGGGCGATGAGGACGGCTCGGAGCATCGGCGCAGCGGCGAGGCCCACGCCTGGATCGTCCCTCGCCCCCGCCATCTCCAGCGCTTCATGCCCGCACGGGGGTCCGGCGGCGGTCCCGAGGCGGAGCTCGTCGTCGACGCGACATCGTGCGAGGACGGGACGGTCCGCGCCCGTCCCGCCGTCCACGCGGTCGCCACCTGGGCGGCCGCACGTGGCGTCATGCCCGTCCACGCCGCCGCCGTCGCACGCGACGGCCGGGCGCTCCTGCTCGTCGGTCGAGGAGGACGGGGCAAGACGACGACCGCGCTGACGCTGGCCGGACGGGGATGGCGGCTGATCGCCGACGACGTCTGCTTCCTCGAGGCGACCCCCACCGGCACCGTCGTCCACGGCCTCTACGCCACGGCGGTGCTGACCGCGGCGACGGTCGAGGGGCTGGGGGCGGCCGGATGGGAGGGCCTCGGACGCACGCACGGGGGCAAGCATGCGTTCCGGCTGCCGCCCGAACTGCCCGTGGCCCGGAGCGCGATGCTCGGTGCCGTCGTCACGGTCGGGCACGGCGACGGCGACCCCTACCGGCTCACGGAGCTGCCGCGTGGGACCGCCCGGGCGGCGTGGCTCGGGGCGTTCGCGCCGGCGCTGCAGACGCACGGGCCGACCCCGGCGTGGCTCGGCGCCTCCGCGCGGGCGGTGCGTGAGCACCCGGTCGCCCGTCTCACGCTCGGCTGGGACGCGGGACGGCTGGACGACGTGCTCAGCGCGCTGCTCGCGGGAGGTGGGGGGCGGTGACGCCGGTCGTGATCGTCGTCTACCGGCGTCCGGCGCAGACCCGCGCGCTGATCGACGCGCTCCGCAGCGTCCGGCCCGACCACGTCATCGTCGTCGCCGACGGGCCGCGGACCGGTGACGAGCGGGATGCCGAGGCGGTCGCGCGGACCCGCGACGAGCTCGACCGCATCGACTGGCCGTGCCGGATCGACACGCACCTCGCCGACACGAACCTCGGCTGCACCCCGCGGATCCGCAGCGGGCTCGACGCCGTGTTCGCGGACGTCGAGCGGGCCATCGTCCTCGAGGACGACGTCCACCCGCACCCGTCGCTGTTCGCGTGGATGGACCGGATGCTCGCGGTGTACGCCGACCGCGACGACGTCGCGATGCTCTGCGGCCACAACCCGCTGATCCGCTGGTCCGCGGGCCGGGCGGGGACCGGTGCTGCTGGCGGCATCGCGGCCGGGGTCGCGGACGGTGCTGCGGCGATCCCGAGCCGCCGTGGGGGCGTGCACGGTTGGGCGACGTGGGCGCGCGCATGGTGGGCCGTGCGGGACGTCGACGTCACCGGGCCGCTCGACACGGTCGACGCGGACGTCGAAGCGCTCGGGCTCGACCCGGCGCTCGCTGCCCTCTCCCGGCGCTACCTCACCGAGGCGCGCACCCGGCCCCTGTCGTGGGACGTCGACTGGACGGTCCGCATGCTCCTGTCCGGCCGGGTCGCGCTCGTCTCGCCCGTGAACCTCGTCCATCACGACGGCGTCGGGCCCGACGCGACCCACCACGTCGACAGCGACGACACGCTCTTCCACCTGCCGCGCCTCGAGGCGCCCGTGCCATCGGCGGCCGAGGTGCGGCACGTGCCCGTCGGTGCACACGATGCGGCGTTCGATCGGGCGCGCGTCCTCCTCGAGCTGCTCGTGCGGGCCCGCGACCCCAAGGCGGCCCTGCGCCTCGCTCGCCATCCCGGGCTGCCGCTGCCGGCCGCCGAGCGCACGCACCTGCTCCCGTTCGTGCACCGCGACGAGACGCTCGCGCTCGTCGACCACCTGGAGGCGGAGGGGCTCGAGGCGGCGCGGGCCGCACGGTGGCGGTCGGCGCTCGGCGTGGGAACGGGAGCGGTGGTCGGGGCCGCGGCGGTCGCTGGGCAGCGGGCGGCCCCGGACGTCGCGGTCGTCGTCGCGACGAGGGACGCGGCGGGGACGCTCGCTACTGCACTCGACGGGATCGCGGTCGCCTTCGCACGTGCCGCACCGTGCGTCGCCGAGGTCGTCGTGATCGACGGGGGTACGTCCGAGGCGTCGCGTGCAGCGACCCGTGGAGTCGTCGCGGGACGCCCCGGCGTGCGCTGGATCGCGCAGGAGGGGACGGGGCTCGCCGCCGCACGCAACCAGGGGGTCGCGCTCACTTCCGCACCGCTCGTCGCGTTCTGCGATGCCGATGACGTGTGGGAGCCCGACGGGCTGCGGCTGCGACTCGACGCGCTCGACCAGCCCGACGGGGCGGCCGGCATCGCTGTGCCTGGCGGCGCTCCAGGGGCGTGGGGCGCGACCGGGCGGGTCCGGTTCGTCGACCGCGCCGGCGGTGAGGGCGGGGCAGCCGGTGATGGAGATGGCGGTGGCCGCGGGTCCGGTGGGGGAGCGGTGCGGCGCCGCGCCGGCACGGAGCACGCCGGTGCGACGCCGGGTGCGCTGCTCGTGCGACGCGATGCGTTCGCCCGGGTCGGCCCGTTCGACGCGTCGCTCACCGTCGGGGCCGACGCCGACTGGATCCTCCGTGCCGAGCAGGCCCTCGGCCCGGCCGTCCCCGTCGATGCCGTCGTGCTCGAGAAGGGCCTACGGG
The DNA here is from genome assembly GCA_041163825.1 of Actinomycetota bacterium. Taxonomy (GTDB): domain Bacteria; phylum Actinomycetota; class Nitriliruptoria; order Nitriliruptorales; family Nitriliruptoraceae; genus JBEAQO01. The sequence continues at coordinate 27,102 of JBEAQO010000069.1, forward strand.
TGGGCAGCCTCTCCACCGACGTCGCCACCTATCGCGGCGAGATGCTCACGATCGCCCGCCGCTTCCTCGCCGACCGGGCACGGCGGCGAGGGCGGGAGCCCCAGGTCCCGGACGGGCGGGACGGCTGGTGAGGATCCTCCACGTCATCCCCCGTTGGATCGGTGGCGGTCCGGAGCGGCACCTCGTCGAGCTCGCACGTCACGACCGCGACCGGCCCATCGACGTCCAACGGCGCGTCCTCGTCCTCGACCGGCCCCTGTCCGCACCGCTCCTCGTCGCGGCCCGTCGCGTCGGCCTCACCGTCGTGCCCGACGCGTGGGAGCACGTCGTCGACCGTGAGGTCGCCGCCGCCGATCTCGTCGACGTCACCTACTGGAACCATCCGGCGCTCCTCGCGCTGCTGCGACGTCCCCTACCCGCCGCGCGCGTCGTCGTCCGCTCGGCCGTCGCCGGCGACACGCTCCCGCAGATCATCCCGCCCGAGCTCGTCCCGTTCCCCGACGCGTGGATCCTGTCCGCCCCGCCCGGGCACGGGGCACGGCACGTCGCCGCCGGGCATCGGCACGTCGTGCACGTCCCGTCGCTCGCCGACATGGCAC
>JBEAQO010000070.1:0-5565 GCA_041163825.1 Actinomycetota bacterium
TGCCGTCGACGATGGTCAGGCCCTGGTGCTCCATGGCCAGGTTGGCCACGCCCTGCGAGCCCGTGAGGTCGAGGCGGAAGTCGAACCCGGCCGGGTGGGTGGTCGGGAGCCGCCAGCCCGCATGGACGCAGGCCACGGCACCCCCGGCGAAGCGGACGATCGTGAACGTCTCGTCCTCGACGGGGTGGGGTCCGGGGACGCTCGTGCTCGCGGCACAGTGGATGCTCACCGGTTCGTCGTCCAGGATCCAGCGGAGCACGTCGAAGTCGTGCACGGCCAGGAAGAAGAGGACCCCGGTCCGTCCTCCGATGCGCGCCGACTGGGTCTCGAGGTTCGTACGGCGCGCGAACGCACTGATGACGGTCCCGAGGCGACCCGCACGGACCTCGTCGTGAAGACGCTCGTACTGGGGGAAGTGGCGGAGGGTGAAGCCGACGGAGAGCATCGTCCCGGCCCGCTCCGCGGCCGCGATCATCGCGTCCGCGTCCTCGAGGGTCGTCGCGATGGGCTTCTCGACGAGGACGTGGACGCCCGCCCCGGCCGCATCGACGACGACGTCCCGATGCAGCTGGTCCGGGGTCGCCACGATGACGGCGTCCATCCCTTCCAGCGCCAGGAGGTCCCGGTGGTCGGTGCACGCGACGGCACCGAACCGCTCCGCGGTCACGGTCGCTCGCGCTGCGTCGACATCGGCGACCGCGACCAGTCGCACGTCGGGCATCGAGGCGAGCACGTCGCAGTGCACCTGCCCGATCTCCCCGAGTCCGATGACCCCGACATCGATCGTGGCGCTCATCCTCGGACCTCCTGCTCGGATGCCGTCGGACCGACGGCCTGCGGATCGAGTGCATCGAGATGGCTGGTGTCGTTGAGGCGCGCGAGGTCCCAGGACGACCCGCGCCGGATCAGCGTCGTCAGGGAGGCGTTGGCGAGCTCGATGCGCGGCGCGAGCCGCGCGTCCCCGACCAGGAGCTGCGACACCAGGGCCCGCAGGACGTCGCCATGGGAGACGAGCAGGCCCGTCCCGGAGCGGACCACGTCATGGACGAGCGTGGAGGCGATGCGTGCGACGCGGGCGTGGAGGTCCCGTCGGCTCTCCCCGCCCGTGGGCCGGAACTCGTCCGGAGGCAGGGCGGAGGCGCGGACCGCGCGCTCGAGGTCGGACGCGAAGGCCCCGTCGAACTCGCCGACGTGCCATTCCTGGAGGATCGTGTCGTGCTCGAGCGCGATCCCGACCGACTCCGCGATCGGTCGCGCCGTGTCGACCGCCCGGCGCAGGTCGCTCGAGACGATGCGCACGACGTCGGTGCCCGCCAGCGCTGCCGCCAGCGCGGCGGCCTGCGCGCGACCGAGTGCGGTGAGCTCGCCCGGGGACCTCCCCTGGAGGACCCCCTCGACGTTCGCCCGCGACTGTCCGTGGCGGGCCAGGAGGAGACGCACGACGGGTCTCGATGCTCGGACGCGGCTACTGTCGCGCCGCGAGGCTAGCGCTCGGGGCCTCCAGCGACGGCGCGGGACGACGGGACGAGAGGGGTCGGCTCGTGGGCCTGGGCTTCTGGCGCGCCGTGCGGCGGTCGTTCGCTCGCTACGGAGAGTTCCGTGGTCGGACGTCTCGCGCCGAGTTCTGGTGGTTCGTCCTCTTCTGGCAGTTGGCCGCGGCGCTGCTGCTCGGGTTCGGTGACGACGGGCTCACCCTCGCGGTGCTCGCCCTCCCGGTGCCGGCGATCGCCTCGGCCGTCCGGCGCCTCCACGACACCGGCCGCAGCGGCTGGTGGGTCCTCCTGGCCATCACCTGGGTGGGACTCGTCCCGTTGCTGTGGTGGTGGCTCGCTCCGGGGGACCCCGCGCCCAACCGCTTCGGCGAGCCCGACCCCCTGCGCGTGCGCGGCTAGGTCCGCTCGTCCTCGGACGGGACCCACAGGTAGTACTCCTGGTCCTCGTCCTCCCAGTCCATCCGCACGACGCCCTTGGTCACGGCCGCCTTGCAGAACTGGAGGAAGCCGCCGTAGCCGAGGTCCTTCTCCGAGAAGTCCGGCTCGCGCTTGCGCACCTGGTCCTTGAGCCCGGACAGCGGCGGATCGCCGCCGAGCTCCTCGGAGAGCTCCGCGACGGTGCGCGCGAGCAGCTCGAAGGCGGCGTCGACGTCGCGCGGGGCCGCCGTGAAGTCGACCTCGGGGTCCCCGGGCGCGGCACCATCGGTCAGCGTGACGACCTGGTGCTCCGCGAGATGGCGCAGGAGCTCCCTGAACCCACGGAAGCCGTAGTCCTGCTCGCGGAAGGTGGGGTCCTTGCGCAGCAGCGCGCGCTTCAGGTTCGACGCGAGGACCGGCCCGGACGCGTTCGACTGCAGGCCCGCCAGCGTGCGCGCGATCGTGCGCTCGAGGTTGCGCAGGTCCTGCAGCGGCGAGTTCGCCTCGTCCCCCACGACGTCGGGGACGGCGACCTCGATGCTGGGTCCCGCACCGCCGCTGCCCCGTCTTGACGACTTCTTGCGGCGGCCCGAGGAACGTGACGCGGTCGAGATGCCATCGAGGCTGCCGTCGCGCCGGGGCACGGCATCGAGCCGGTCGTAGAAGAGGAACTCGTCGCAGGCGGGCGGCAGCATCGCCGACGTCGAGCCCTTGATCCCGACCCCGATGACCCGCTTGTTCAGCTGTCGGAGCTTGGAGACCAGCGGCGTGAAGTCGGAATCGCCGGAGCAGATCACGAAGGTGGAGACGAAGTCGCGCGTCAGTGCGAGCTCCATGGCGTCGACCGCCATCTGGATGTCGGCCGCGTTCTTGCGCACCGCGTCCCCGCGCTGGGGGATCTCGATGAGCTCGACCGTGGCATCGACCATGGCGCGTCGGTCCTCGCGGAAGAGGTTCCAGTCGGCGTAGGCCCGGCGCGTCACGAGCCGGCCACGTTCCGCGAGCGCATCGAGCAGCGGACCCGGGTCGAAGCGCAGGCCGACATCGCGCGCACCGATGGCGACGTTCTCGTGGTCGATGAAGAGCGCCATGCGCTCCTCGGAGGGTTCGTGGGTGTCCATGGGGAGGGACCCTAGTGGGGGGACCGACACCTCCCCTCAGGCGAGCCGCAGCAGGTCCTGGAGCCCCTCACGGTCGAGGTCCGCCGGGACGAAGGTCCCATCGAGCTCCAGCACCGGGACTCCCCCGACGCCCCGTCGCCCGAGCGCCGCGGTCGCCCGTCGCGCGGCGAGCACCGCGCCCGGGTCGTCGAGCACGCCGGCCACCACCTCGGACGGGAGGCCGACCCGCTCGCCGAGCCCGAGCAGGACGTCGCGTTCCCCGAGGTCGACCGCCTCGCGCCAGTGCGCGCTCACGCAGGCCGAACGCCAGGCGGGACCCTTCCCGACCGCCTCGGCGAGCCCCCCGACGAGGTGCGCGCGCACGGTCGGGGGTCGACGACCCGGCCCGACCGGGTCGAGCCCCGCCGCGACGAGACGCTCGCGACAGCGCTGGAGCTCCGCGTGCTGATCCGGCGTCATCGGCAGGGTCATGTCCAGACCGAGCGGATCGATGCCGACGAAGGTGACGGTGGGCCGCTCTCCGGCCGCGCGCGCGGATGCGAGCGCGGACTCGAGGTCGAGCAGGGCGAGCACCGCGCGCGGGGACGGGTAGTCGAAGTAGAGGGTGAGCACGGGGGGAGGCTACGGCCACCGCGACCCGGAGGGCGAGCGTGAGCGCGTAGCCTCCCACGGCGTGCAGGCGCCCGACGGGCCTCGGACCGGAGCGAGATGGACCGCGATCGCACACGCGCACAGGTGCGCCTCCTCGGTGACCTGCTCGGACGAGCGCTCGCGGCGGTCGACGGCCCGGAGGCGCTCGAGCTCGTCGAACGGATCCGGTCGCTCGCGGTCGCCAACCGGCGGGACGAGGGCGACGACGAGGGCGACGGTGTCGGGTCCCGCGTCGACGGCAGCGCCGATCGGGCGCGCTCCTCCGAGCTCGCGGGTCTGCTGGCCGGGCTCCCGCCGGAGGGGATGCTCACGGTCGCGCGCGCGTTCTCGACCTGGTTCCACCTCGTGAACCTGGCCGAGGACCAGGCCGTCGTCCGCGAGCTCCTCCTCGATCCTCCCGACCACGAGGGAGCCGGCCCCGACGGTCGCGCCCTCGACTCGGCCATGGCCACGCTCGCGGCGTCCGGCCTCGAGCACGCCGCGATCGCCGAGCTGCTCGACGGACTCGCTGTCCGACCGGTCCTCACGGCGCATCCGACCGAGTCCAAGCGGCGAACGGTCCTGACCAAGCTCGGACGCGTCGCCGAGACGCTTCGCCGACTCGACGAGCGCGGGCTCACTGCCGCGATGCGCGAGGAGGCGGTCGCGCACCTCCATGAGGAGATCGTCGCCCTGCTGCTGACCGACGAGACCCGGGACCAGGCGCCGACCGTCATCGAGGAGGTCCGCAACGGCCTGTACTGGTTCGACGCCACGATCTTCGACCTCGTCCCGCGCCTCCATCGCCAGCTGCGCCTCGCCGTCGAACGCCACCTGCCCTCGCACACGGCGCACATCGATCGGTTCCTGACCTTCGGCTCATGGATCGGCGGTGACCGCGACGGCAACCCCAACGTGACGCCCGAGGTCACCGAGGCGGCGCTGCGCGAGCACCAGCAGCTCGCGATCCGCCTGCTGCGGCGGTCCATCGACCGCATGCACGCGCACCTCTCGATCAGCGCCCGCCGCGGCACGAGCGCCGCACTCGCCGCTCGTCTGGAGGCGCTGCGCACGACGCTGCCCGAGGACGCGGCGCGACTCGAGCGCATGTATCCCGCCCAACCGCACCGTCAGTTCCTCGCCCTGACCTACCAGCTGCTGCTCGCGACGGAGTCGGCGGCACGCCGGGCCTGGGACGACCCCACCGCCTCGGAGGCCGCCGTGCCGTCCGGCTACGGCAGCGCGAGCGAGTTCGTCACCGACCTCGAGGTGCTGCGGCAGAGCCTCACGGAGGTCGGCGCCGGTGCCATCGCCGACGGGCGCGTCCTCGACCTGCTCGTGCAGGCGCGGGTCTTCGGGTTCCACCTCGCGACCCTCGATCTGCGGGTGCACGCCGCCGATCAGCGTGGCGCGCTCGGAGCGCTGCCGGGACCGGACGGCGGCTCGCTGCACCTCGACGAGCTCGACGAGGCGGGGCGACGCGACCTCCTCGATCGGTTGCTGGCGACCGGCTGGTCGCTCCCGCACGACCCGCTCCCCGCGGCGGCCCGGGACGCGGTCCGCCTGATGTGGCTCGCACGGCAGGCGCACCTCCGGCTCGGTCCCGAGGCGGTCGACACCTACATCGTGTCGATGACCGAGTCGGCCTCCGACGTGCTCGGGGCGCTGCTGCTCGCACGGCTCGGTGGGGCGGCCGCGGGCCTCGACCTCGTCCCCCTCTTCGAGACCGCCGATGCCCTCGAGGGCGCGCCCGAGGTGCTCGAGGACCTGCTCACCCACCCCACCTACCGCACGCACCTCGCGCAGCGTGGTGACCGCCAGCAGGTGATGATCGGCTACTCCGACTCGAACAAGGATGCCGGCTACCTCGCCGCGACCTGGAGGCTGCAGCGCGCGCAGCGCGA
>JBEAQO010000071.1:0-3743 GCA_041163825.1 Actinomycetota bacterium
TCGGGCGGCGATCAGGCGTCGACGAGGTCGCGCGGGTGGCTCGGGTCGACCGGGATGCCCGGGCTCACCGACGTCGAGACGGACACGTTGCGCAGGTACTTGCCCTTCGCCGAGGACGGCCGCTGACGCTGGAGCTCCTCGTGGAGCGCGGCGTAGTTGTCGGCGAGCTGCGCGACCTCGAAGGAGAGCTTGCCGAGGATGGCGTGCACGTTGCCGTGACGGTCGGCCCGGTACTCGATCCGGCCGGCCTTGATCTCCTGCACGGCCTTGACCACGTCCATGGTGACCGTTCCGGACTTCGGGTTCGGCATCAGGCCGCGCGGCCCCAGCACCTTCCCGAAGCGACCGAGCTTCCCCATCATGTCGGGCGTTGCGATGATCGCGTCGACCTCGTCGAGGTGCATGCCCTTGCCGAGCTCCTCGACGAGCTCGTCCCCGCCGACGAGGTCCGCGCCCGCGGTGCGGGCGTCGGTGCCCTTCTCACCGCCGGTGACGACGGCGACCCGGACGGTCTTGCCGATGCCGTGGGGCAGGGAGACCGCGCCACGGACCATCTGGTCCGCCTGACGGGTGTCGATGCCGAGCCGGAAGGTCACGTCCACGGTCGGGTCGTACTTGGCCCCGCCGACCTCCTTGAGCAGCGCGAACGCCTCCGAGGGCCCGTGGAGCCGGTCCTGGTCGATGCGCTCGAGCGCTGCGCGGTACCGCTTCCCTCGTCCTGCCATCGTGCCATCCTCCTCGTGGTCCGAGCGACGAGCACGGGGCCCGTCTCCCACCTCCGGGACCGGGGTCGGGGGCCGACCTCGGTCGCTCGATGCTGGTCGTTCGTCCGGTGCGTCCGCTGCGCCAGGGGACGCGCCCGGCCTCAGTCCTTGACGTCGATGCCCATCGAGCGCGCGGTGCCCTCGATGATGAGCATCGCGCCCTCGACGTCGTTCGCGTTGAGGTCGGGAGCCTTGCGCTCGGCGATCTCGCGGACCTGGGCACGCGTGACCGACCCGACCTTGGCGCTGTGCGGCGTGCTGGACCCCTTGTCGAGCCCGGCCGCCTTGAGCAGCAGGCGCGAGGCCGGAGGGGTCTTGAGCTCGAAGCTGAAGGTCCGGTCCTCGTAGACCGTGATCAGGACCGGGACGATGTCGCCGGCCATCGAGGACGTGGCATCGTTGAACGCCTTGCAGAACTCCATGATGTTCACGGACTTCTGGCCGAGCGCGGGGCCCACGGGCGGGGCGGGGTTCGCCTGCCCGGCGGCGATCTGCAGCTTGATGTAGCCGGCGATGGGCTTGGCCATCGTTCCTCATCTCCTCGTGTGGTCCAGCGGCCGGGTCACGGCCTCCCACGTGCGGGGCGTCCCGAGGGACGCCCGGGGTCGGGTCGCGTCAGAGCTTCGCGACGGTGTCGAACGGGAGTTCCAGCGGGGTCTCGCGCCCGAAGACGCTGACGAGCACCTTGAGCTTGGCCTGGTCGAGGTTGATCTCGTCGATCGTCCCCGTGAAGTCGGCGAACGGACCCGTCGTGACGCGCACCGTCTCACCGACCTCGAGGTCGATCTCGGCGGCGGCCCGACCGGGGACCTCACCGGCCCGCGGCGCGGTCTCCACCGCGGTCTCCTCGATGTGCTCGGCCGGGATGCGCAGCATCGAGGCGACCTCGCGCAGGGACAGCGGGTTGGGCGGGGAGCCGGGCGAGCCGACGAAGCCGGTCACGGCAGGGGTGTGGCGCACGATCCCCCAGGCGTCGTCGTCGAGCAGCATCCGCACGAGCACGTAGCCGGGCAGGAACTTGCGCTGCGAGACCGTCTTCTTGCCCTTCTTGTACTCCGTGACCTCCTCGGTGGGGATGACCACCTCGTAGATCCGGTCGTAGGCGTCGAGGGACTCGATGCGGTTCTCGAGGTTGTCCTTGACCCGCTGCTCGTAGCCGGCGTAGGTGTGCACCACGTACCAGTCGCCACCGAGACGCGCGAGGTCGCGCTGGTCGAGCACATCGGTCAGCGACCGTGGACGCGGACGGCTCGGGACGGCCGTCGCCGCATCGTCGGCATCCGACGCACCCGCGGTCGCCGGGAGGCCAGCGCCGTCCGCGTCCGGCCCGGTCCCCCGGTCCGGGACCTCGTCCGAGGCGTCGACGGTGGCATCCGGGTCGACGGGATCCGCATCGCGGCCCTCCGCCTCGGACGCAGCGGCCGATCGGTCCTCGGCCAGGCCGAGCAGGGCGTCGAGCTCGTCGCCCTCGGAGGGGGCGGGCGTGGTCGCGAAGGTGTCGGTCATGGTGTCCTCAGGCACGTCGGTCACCCCAGGGTCCGGATCACGATGCGGCGGATGCCCTCGTCCATGCCGTAGACGAGCGCGCCGAGCACCAGCGTGATGACGAGCACGACGACCGAGTACGACACGATCTGCTGCCGGCTCGGCCACACGACGCGCTTGAGCTCGCCGCGGACCTCGCGCAGGAACTGCGCGGGCGGCGTACGCCCCTGCCGGTCGTCGTCCATGGTGCCGCTCCCGGCCCGCGCTCGGCGGACCAGCTCGGTGGGTCGTTCAGGTCGTTCAGGTCGGTCGGGTCGGTCGTTCGGGTCGGACGCCTCGCGCATCCGTCGGCCGGTCGGGTCGCACGGGAGGAGGGATTCGAACCCCCAACCGCCGGTTTTGGAGACCGGTGCTCTACCAGGTTGAGCTACTCCCGTGGGTCACACGGGACGCACCACGCGCCGCTCTCGCGAAGGACTGCCGCGGGATCGATGCCGACGCGCCCCGACAAGGCGACGCTGCCCCGAGGGGCAGCACGGCGAGCGTACCGACGTCGCGTCGGGCCGACAACCGGCCCCTCGAGGGCCATGCGGGCCACGGGGGCAGCGAGGGCGGCCTCAGGCGCGGATGCGGGCGGTCCCCGACAGGATCCGCTCGCCGCCCTCGACCTCGCCCCAGACCTCGACCGTGGCGAGCCCGTCGGCGACCTCGGTGACCCGCCCCCCGAAGCGCGCCGTCGTGCCGAGCGGCCAGGGCTTCGAGAAGCGCACGCCGAGCTCGACGACCCGCTCGGGACCCCCGGCGAAGGCGGTCAGCATGCGCGAGACGAGCCCCATCGAGTACATGCCGTGGGCGATCGGTCCACCGGTCGGACTGACCTTGCCGGCGAAGTCCGGGTCGTAGTGCAGCGGGTTCATGTCCCCCGAGGCGGCCGCGTACATCACCGAGGTGACGAGGCTCGACGGCTGGACGACCTCAGGGAGCTCGGTCCCGACCTCGACGGCGCTCATGCGGCCCCTCCCGCACCGTCGGCCGGCGCGGAGCCGAGGAACACGATGGTCGAGCTCGCGAGCACCGCACGCGCCTCGTCGTCACGGAAGCGGCAGTCGACCTCGATCGTCAGGAACTCGTTCCTGCCCCTGCTGGTGATGTCCGCGATGCGCGGGGTGCAGACCAGCACGTCACCCGGACGGACGGGCCGCGAACCGAACTCGAAGCGCTGCGACCCGTGGACGAGCACCGGGTGCGTGCCGAGCTCCGGATCCGAGAACGCCGCGGCGCCGCCCTTGATGACGGTGAAGGCCGCGGCGAAGGTCGGCGGCGCCACGCAGTCGTCCCCCTCCGAGTGGTAGCGCGGGTCCCCCTCGCCGAGCGCCATCGCGTACTCGCGGATCTTCTCGCGCGAGACCTCGTAGGTGTACGACGGGTAGACCGTCCCGATGCGATCGCGGTTCAGTGCCATCCCGGCCCTCCTCGAGGCCCGCGCCGGAACCT
>JBEAQO010000072.1:0-7643 GCA_041163825.1 Actinomycetota bacterium
CCGTCCAACGGCGCGGGACCCTCCTCCTCGGCATCGTCCTCGGCATCGACGACGAGCACGCGCAGGGACGCCACCGACCAGCGCAGCAGTGCGAGCGCGAGCAGCGGCGCGAGCACCCAGCGCCAGCCGAGGTTCACACCGACGAGCGTCGCGACGAGCGCCGCCGGGATCGCGAGCAGGACGAGCCTCACGAGAGCCGTTCGATGATCATCGCGTTGGCCATCCCGCCGCCCTCGCACATCGTCTGCAGGCCGTAGCGGCCGCCTGTGGCCTCGAGCACGTTGAGCAGCGTGGTCGTGAGCTTCGCGCCCGACGCGCCGAGCGGGTGCCCGTTGGCGATCGCCCCGCCGTGCTGGTTGACGCGTGCGAGGTCGACGCCGGTCTCACGCTGCCAGGCGAGCACGACCGGTGCGAACGCCTCGTTGACCTCGAAGGCATCGATGTCGTCGATGCCGAGCCCGGCGCGCTCGAGCACCCTCCTCGTCGCAGGGATGACCCCGGTCAGCATCAGGACCGGATCGTCCCCGACGACCGCGAAGGCGTGGACACGAGCCCTCGGCGCGAGCCCGAGCGCCTCGGCGCGGGAGCGCTCCATCACGAGGAGTGCTGCTGCGCCATCGGAGAGCTGCGAGGCGTTACCGGCATGGACCACCCAGGTCAGGTCCGGGAAGCGCTCCTCCCACGAGGGGTGCGCGAAGGCGGCCGGCAGCGTCGCGAGCGTCACGGTCGTGGTGCCGGGACGGATGCCCTCGTCACGGTCGAGGACCTCCTCGAGTCGACCCTCGCCACGGTCGACCGCGACGTCGAGGAGCTCGCGTGCGCTGCGCCCGTCCTGCGCGGCCGCATGGGCGCGTGCGTGGGACTCGGCGCTGTAGGCGTCGAGCTCGTCGCGCGTCAGGCCCCAGCGAGCGGCGATCAGCTCTGCGGAGATGCCCTGCGGGACCAGCCCACCGCGGTAGCGCTCCGCGATGCGCGTGCCGAACGGGTCCTGCCCGGCCATCGAGGACCCCATCGGCACACGGCTCATCGACTCGACACCGGCCGCGATGGCGACGTCGTAGGCCCCGGCGATGACGCCCTGCGCGGCGAAGTGCAGCGCCTGCTGCGAGGAGCCGCACTGCCGGTCGACGGTGGTCGCCGGCACCGACTCGGGGAGGCCGGCGGCGAGCACCGCGCTGCGCGCGACGTTGAAGGTCTGCTGACCGACCTGGGAGACGCAGCCGGCGATGACGTCGTCGACGGACGCGGGATCGATGCCGGTGCGGGCGAGCAGGGCCTCGAGCGTGGTCGCGAGCAGGTCGACGGGATGCCAGCCCGAGAGGGCGCCCCCGGGCCTGCCGCGCCCGACGGGCGTGCGCACCGCTCCGACGATGACCGCTTCGCGCACCACCGCGTCACCTCCGTCGGACCGAGGGTAGCGGCGGGGTCCGGATCGGATCCCAGCGGGCCGGACGCGAGGGCGACGCAGGCGGCGCGTCGCGGTCACCCCGCGGCCGACGCACCGCCCCGACGTGGATCGGCGGCGTGCCCGCCCGCGGTGTCGACCACGTTCACGCCTCCGAAGTACAGGTCGGGCGCGTCCCAGACGTTGACCCGATGCGTCGCCGCCAGCAGCGCGACCGCCTGCGGATCGTGGCCGGGTTCCAACTGCACGACCCCGGCGTTGGGATGCAGCCGCGGCGCCCGCACCGCGTCCTCGAGCGAACGGCCGTCGAGGACGAGCGCGAGGATCACCTGGCTCAGCGCGCTGCGGATGCGCTCGCTCCCACCGCTGCCGAGCACCACGGTCGGGGCACCGTCGCGCTCGAGGAGCATCGGTGCCATCATCGAACCGACGCGATGGCCCGGCGCGAGCGTGCCGAGGCCGTGGGGATGGAGGTCCTCCTCGCCCATCACGTTGTTGGCCATGATGCCCGTATCGGCGAGGTGCACGCCGCTCGTCGACCCGTTCGAGGTGGTCATCGCGGCGAGCATGCCGTCCGCATCGACCACGCTGACGTGCGTGGTGCCGTGGCGCGCGTTCGCCGGCGGATCGGCCCGTTCGCGGGCACGGTGCCAACGGGTCGCCGATCCGATGACGTCGGCGAGCCGTGCGAGGCGGATCGCGCTGCCCGGCGGACCGAGGAGCTCCGGCGAGCCGAGGAGCTCGCCGACCACGCGCGCGATGACCTCACCGCCGTAGGAGGGCGGGGCGTTGGTGGTCAGGCGCACGTCGCCGAAGGTCGCGACGAGCGGCTCGCGCTCGATCACCCGGTGGGCAGCGAGGTCCGCCAGCGTGAGGCGACCTCCCCGGGCCGCGAGTCCAGCGACGAGGTCCGGACCGAGGTCCGGGTCGTCGAACCCGCGCCGGCGTCCCGCGCCGACGTCGAGGAGGAACGCCGCGAGCCGCTCGTTGACGACGCGCTGGTCGTCGCCGAACGGCAGGCCGGTCGGTCCTCCGTAGCGCTCGCGCCCCTCGGGTTCGCGCGTCATGATGGGTTCGAGCAGCCGAACGACGCTCGCCTGTCCGCGACCGAGCACGACGCCGTCGCGCGCGAGGGCGACCGCGGGTTCGACGACGCGCGCGAGGTCGAGCCGACCGAACCGGTCGTGCGCGTGCAGGTACCCCGCGAGGCAACCGGGGACGGCGATCGATCCGGGACCGACGTGGAAGACCTGATCATCCCCGCGGAAGCGGACGACGGCGGCCTCCATGCCGAGCATCGGGTCGTCCGGGGGCGGAAGGCCGAGCCCCGGGGAGTCCACGAAGAAGTCGAGCAGCACGGGCGGCGCGCCGACGGGCCCGATGAGGAGGAACCCTCCCCCGGCGAGACCGGTCAGGCTCGGCTCGGCGACCGCCCCCGCGAAGCCCGCCGCGACCACGGCGTCGATCGCGTTGCCTCCGGCATCGAGCACCTCCATGGCGGCCGCCGTGACGGCCGGATGCCCGGAGGCGACGGCGGCGCGGACGGGCACGGGGACTCCGATCGGGGGCGAGAGCCTGCCCGCCGCCACCTCCGACGGCAACCCCCCGAGCGGCGCGACGGCGATCCACGGCCCCGACCGGCTGCCCTCGCCTCGCCTACCCTCCTCCGACCGGGGCCCGTAGCTCAGCCCGGTAGAGCACCTGCCTTGCATGCAGGGGGTCAGGGGTTCGAGTCCCCTCGGGTCCACGCCGCACCGTCCCGATCCGCGCCGGCCGCCTCGCGGCCGAGCGTGACCACCGGACAGTCGACCTCGTAGAGCAGGGTCGCGACCAGCACCCCGACGACGACGATCGGATCGGTCGTCGCGAGCACGATCGCGGACGGTGCCGTGCCGAGCCGCAGCGCCTCGGCGATGACGCTCGAGGCCGAGCTCGAACCGCGGCCCGACGGCATCACCAGCACGCGACCGGTCACGACCGCCCCGTGCTGCGGATGATGGGCGTCGATGATCCGCCCGTCCTCCGGGTCGAGCCCGCCCCAGAACGACAGGGGCTCGTCGAGCACCAGCGCCTCACCCTCGACCCCTTCCGCGGCACGACCCTCGACGAGCGTGCGGGCCGGGTACGAGCGACCGGACGTCGCGACGTGCGCACCGTCGGTGCCGGCGACGACGTGGACGCGTCGACCGGTCGTGATGCCATCGATGCGGTCGATGCCCTCGGTGCCCGGCGGCCCCGCGCTCACGGCCGCGGTCCCGACGAGAGCCACGCGGGCAGTCGGCCGGTCACGCAGGACTCGACGCAGACCTCGAGCGGTGCCAGCGCCACATCCACACCGATGTTCCCCGGCGCGTAGTAGGCCCACTTGCCGGAGTTCGTGAGGTAGAGGCCGTCCGCGCGACGCAAGGACGGGACGATGTAGGTGCACGTGTCGGTCACGACGGTGACCCCCGCGGTCTCGAGGACCGCGAGCGTCCCGTCACGCTCGAGCTCGGCGAGCACGTCACGCCCCATCGACACCGCGAGCTCGACGTCGGGATGGACCGTGCGGCCCGAGACGAGCGTGGCGAGCCGCCGGACCTCCGCGAGCGAGGCGTGCGGGGTGCCGACGCTCGCCCCCACGAAGGGCCGGCCCGTGTCGTGCCGCAGGTCCGCGAGCGCCAGGTCGAGGTCGTCATCGGTCAGCACGATCGCGGCCGCCTCGGCCGCGCGCGCCGTGGCCGCGTCCTCACCGAACGCTGCGGCGAGGGTCGGTGCCTCCGGGGTGGCGCCGACCGCGTGGAACAGCCCGACGGCCCCGGAGGACGCGGCCGCAGCGCCGAGCTGACGCAGCCCATCCTCGTCGCTGTCCTCGAGTCCGAGGATCGCCGCCACCCGCGTGCCGACCCGGTCCCCGACGAGGTGGCCGACGAGCACCGGGACGAGCTCGGCCCCGACCCGCCCGCCGGTCACGGACCGCGCGTCGACGACGAGCTTCGCGACACGGTGCTCGTCGCGGTGCAGCCCGACGTCGGGTGCTCGCCCCGTGAGCGCGCAGGCGATGTCGGTGAAGTCCCCGTAGCGCTCGGTGCGGGCACCGAGCACCGCGTTCGCGAACACGATGGCGTTCGACTCGCCCCACGCGACGTGGCTCGCGAACGCCGGCCGTGCCGTCGGGAGCAGGTAGGGCGCGCACGTCCAGGTCGGCCGCGCGCCCATCGCGACGTAGGCGTCCATCAGGGCGCGGCCGGCGCGCTGCTCGTCCGGTGCAGAGCGAACGAGGTCGGGGTGGAGCAGGTCGAGCGACGACACGTTGAGGGTCGTCGGTACCGCGACCCGACCGCCCTCGGACGCGAGCCGCTCGGCGAACTCGAGCCCGGCGTGGCCGTGGTAGAGGCAGGCATCGATGTGCGCCGACTCGACGTCGATCAGCCCGGTCGCGTCCTGGACCTCCGCGAGCCGGACGACGAGGCGCATCGCGAGCGCCGCAGCGGGTCCGCCCTCACCGGCGAGGAGCGCACGGTCACGGTCGTCGAGCTCGAGCACCGGGCCTCCTCCGGGACGACCGGGCCTCGGCGCGGTCCCGCCGCCTCACGCCGCCCCGGACCCCGGACGCCGCGTGGCACGGGGAGCGGAGCCGCGGAGGACGAGCAGCGCGAGGACCAGCGCCATCACGGTCGCCGAGCCGGCTCCGTTCGCACGCGACGGCGCCGGCGACGGCTCAGCGCCCGAGGGCACCGCGACCGGGACGGGCAGTCCCTCGTCGGCCGGCTCGTCGCGGTCACGGTCGCGCGGGGGCGAGGTGTCCTCGACCTCGCAGGTGTCACCGACCCGTGGCACACGCAGTCGGATGATGGCGCCGTAGTCCGCTCCGTCGGGGGAGACGCTCGGCTCGTACGCGATCTCGAGGGTGGCGATCCCCGGGGTGAACGTCCCGGAGACCTGCACGTCCTCGTCCGTCAGCGTCCACGCGAGCACGGGCGATCCCGCATCGGGAGAACCGATCACCCCGTACGACTCCGAGGCGTACGGCGGCTCGCCGGGAGGAGGGTCCCCCGGGACCAGCTCCGTGACCGTGAACTCGACCGCCTCGAGCGCTGGGTCGAACGTGAGCACGGTCGTCGAGGTGTCCGGAGCGCTCCCGTCCGCTGCCGCGGTGTGCAGGTAGCGGCCCTCCTCGGGCCCCACCCCCAGGTAGTCGGACGTGTTGGTGGTGGCCCGGACCGTGATGCCCTCGATGATCGTCGACTCACCCGCAGCCAGCCACGGGACCACGCAGGCCGCCGCATCGTCGTAGGCCGGACCGGTCGGGCCCCCGACCGAGGACGCCTCGACCGGGGTCGGCGCGACGAGGAGGAGCGCGAGCACCACCGCACCGACGGAGGTCGGGGTTCGGAGCACGGCGACGCAGCGCGTCACGCTCATCGGACGACCTCCGAGGTGCGACGTGGACCGAGGTGCGACGTGGACGGTGTCCCCGACCGTACCCCCGCGATCCCGGCCGACCCCGGAACGCCGACGGTCCGTTCGGTCGAACGACCCCACCATGCGGTGGGGTCGTCGCGCGGACCGGGACCCGCGGACGGGGACCCGCGGACCGGACGGGCCGCGCCCTACGCTCACGCCATGGAGGTCCCCGTTCGCGCCGAGCTCGTCCCGACCGAGGTCGCAGACATGGTCCGCGCGCGCATCGTCATCGATGCGCCGCCTGCACGGGTCTTCGGGATCATCGCCGACCCACGTCGTCACCCCGAGTTCGACGGTTCGGGCACCGTGCGTCGCACCGTCTCCGGCCCGGATCGACTCGCGCTCGGTGCCCGCTTCGGTGTCCTGATGCGGATGAGGGTCCCCTATCGCGTCACCAACACCGTCACGGAGTTCGAGGAGGGTCGCCGGATCGCGTGGCGGCACCTCGCCCGCAACGTCTGGCGCTACGAGCTCGCCGAACTCGCCGACGGGCGGACCGAGGTCACCGAGACCGCGGACTTCCGACCGGCCATCCACCTGCCGATCATCCGCGCCCTCGGTGCCGTGCGAGGCGGTCAGGTCGCGATCGCCAAGTCGCTGGTCCGGCTCAAGCGCCTCGCCGAGTCGTCGACGTAGGGACCTCGTCGCCCGAGCGGGGTCCGAGCGCTGGAGGAGGTGACGCATGGGGGCGCTCTACTCCTTCGGGAGCGGGGTCGTCGAGTACGGCATCCGAGCGCTCGGGGTCGACTGGCGCGTCGACGGGCTCGAGCACCTGCCGGCCACCGGCCCGGCGATCGTCGCGAGCAATCACCTCTCGTACCTCGACTTCGCGTTCGTGATGCTCTCGCCGCCGCGCCCGCGGCGTGAGATGCGCTTCCTCGCGCGCGCCGACCTCTTCGACGGGCGGTTCCTCGGCTGGTTCCTGCGCGGGGTCGGCCAGGTCCCCGTCGATGCGCACCGCGATCCCCTCGCCGCGCTCCGGCACGCGCGTGCGTGCCTCGATGCCGGGGAGCTCGTCGGCATCCATCCCGAGGGGACGATCAGCCCGTCCTTCGTCCCGCGCGAGCGAGCGGCCACGGGTGCGGTGCGGCTCGCCGAGGACGCGGACGTCCCGCTCGTGCCGTGCGCGGTGTGGGGAGCGCAACGCCTGCTCACGAAGTGGCGGCCCGCCCGACTGCCGCCGCGCGGCATCACGGTCCGCGTGCGCTACGGCGAACCGTGGCGACCGACCGGCGGGAGCCCGCTCGAGCGGACCGCCGAGCTGATGCGGCGCATCAGCGAGCTCCTCGCCGCGCTGCAGGCCGAGGACGCGCTCGAGCCGGGCGCCTGGTGGGTACCGGCGCACCTGGGCGGCTCGGCCCCCACCCCGCAGGAGGCCGAGGCGCGGCTCGCCCGGCAGCGGGCCGAACGACGGGCCCGTGCCCTCGGCGAGGACGGCCCCGGATCCCACCGGAGCGGTTGAACGCGTCCGCCCTGTGGACAACCCTGTGGGGATGTGGAGAACACAGGCGTGTGGTTCCACACCCGTCGTTCCGGCCCACGAAGGTCTCGACGTCGACCACAGGCTGAGGCGGGCGGAGGAGCCGGTGCTGGAGCGGGGGGTGGCGCAGGTCGTGGAGCAGGAGGACGCGGGCGACTGGCCGTCGGGGATCGGCCGCCGACGTTCCGGTCCCCCCGTGACCCGACCGTGACGGTCAGGCGCTCGGTGGGTCCTCCCAGATGACCTCGTCGAGCTGCCGCTCACGGAGCCGTCCCAGGACGTAGGCGCCGATCCCGGCGGCGGCGGCGAGGA
>JBEAQO010000073.1:0-2607 GCA_041163825.1 Actinomycetota bacterium
CCTTGCGCAGCGCGTTGTCGATGCGCTGGAGCTCGAGGAGCCGATCGAGCCCCTCATCGCTCGACGTGGTCACGCGGTCCCCCACGGTGCGGTGTCGATGCGCGACGCTACCACCGGTGCCGCGAGCCCCTCCCGGGCCGCGAGCCCCTCGAGCCGCACGCGCAGCGCCGGCATCGCTGCGACCTCCGTCGCATGGTGCCCGGCGTCGATGAGCGCCAGACCGAGCTCGAGCGCATCGAGCGCGACGTGATGGCCGAGGTCGCCCGTGACCAGCACGTCCGCGCCGGCCGAGAGCGCGGCCCCGACGAGCGAGCCCCCGGCGCCACCGACGGCGGCCACCCGGGTCACCTCACGGTCGGGATCACCGGCGACGCGCACGTGGGGCGCGGGCAGCGCCGTTCGCAGCCTGCGCGCGACCTGAGCCAACGGCTCGGCGCGAGCCAGGCGTCCGATCCGACCGATCCCTCGACGCAGGCCGCCGAGGCGGGGCAGGACGTCGAAGGCGACCTCCTCGTAGGGGTGGGCCTCACGCAGCGCCGCCACCACGGGGGTGAGCCTCGCACGCGGCACGAGGACCTCGAGGCGGACCTCCGCCACCGCGGCGTCGACCCCGACCTCGCCGACGTGCGGGGTCGCACCTGCCAGGGGTCGGAACCTCCCCGTGCCCGGAGATTCGAAGGCGCATCGCGCGTAGGTCCCGCTGGTTCCCGCTCCGGCCGCGGTCATGGCGTCGAGCACGACCGCGGCCGCCTCGGAGGGGACGAAGGTCACGAGCTTCGCGTCGACCTCCCGGTCCGTATCGTGGGCCAGCGGGACGACATCGACGAGACCGAGCGCCGTCACGATCGGCTCGCTCGTCCCGGCCCCGTCCTCCGCGACATCGAGGTTGGTGTGGACCGCGGTCACGGCGACGCCACCGCGGGCGGCTGCGAGCGCGAGCCGACCCGACGCGCTCGACGGCGTCAACCGCTCGAGTGGCCGGAACAGGAGCGGGTGATGCGCGACGACGAGCGTGCCGGACACCTCGGCCGCCTCGTCGATGACCGCGCCGGTCACGTCGAGGGCCACGAGCACCCGCTCGACCGGCATGGCGGGATCGCCGACCTGCAGGCCCGGACGGTCCCATCCGGCCGCGTCCGTCACCGGCCATGCGCGCTCGAGCAGCGCCGTCCAGGCCGCGACGTCCTCGGACCGCGCCGCGCTCCGCATCGTCCCTCCCGAACGTCCGAGCCGAACGTCCGAGCGGCACGGGCGGGCGCGGTCGGACGCGCCCCGAGCCTAGGCGTCGAGCGGCACTAGCCTCGCCGTGCCCCGGTCCCTGCCGGGTCGCACCGAACGGGCGGGTAGCTCAGCCGGCCAGAGCGCCTCGTTTACACCGAGGAGGTCGGGGGTTCGAGACCCTCCCCGCCCACGGCCAGCCAGCCAGGCCGGGGGTCGTCCCGGGCGCGTCGTGCCCCTCAGCGGGCGTCGGCGACGAGCCCGTCGAGCGCGATGCGCACCATGTCCTCGAAGGTGCGCTCACGCTCGCTGGAATCGGTCTGCTCGCCGGTGGGGATGACATCGGAGACCGTCAGGACGGCGAGCGCGCGAGCCCCGTGCTCGGCGGCCACGCCGTAGAGCCCGGCCGCCTCCATCTCGACCGCGAGGACACCCATGCGCGCCATCATGGCGATCTGGTCGGGCCGAGGGTCGTAGAAGAGGTCGGCGCTGTGGACGCTGCCGACCCGGACGTCCACGCCCGCCCGCTCGGCGGCGTCGATCGTCGCGCGGGCGAGCCGGAAGTCCGCGACGGCGGCGAAGTCCTGACCGCCGTAGCGGGCCCGGTTGACCGAGGAGTCCGTGCACGCCCCGGTCGCGACGACGACGTCGCGGACCGCGAGGGCGTCCGTGACCGCTCCGCACGAGCCCACCCGGACCAGGCGCCGCACGCCGTACTCGCGGACCAGCTCCGTCGCGTAGATCGAGGCCGACGGGATCCCCATGCCCGTCCCCATGACGGAGACGGGCATGTCCGCGTAGGAGCCCGTGAATCCGAGCACGTTGCGCACGGCCGTGACCTCCCGGGCCCCATCGAGGAAGCGCTCAGCGATGAACCTCGCTCGCAGCGGATCGCCGGGGAGGAGCACGGCCTCGGCGAAGTCGCCGGGCGCGGCGGAGATGTGGGGGGTCGGCATGGCATCGCTCCGTGGACGGGCCGAGGGGGTGCGGGGATGGACGACGGTCGTGGCCGACCCGGGGGCCGTCGGCGCGTGGCACGCTAGCGCCTGCGCGCGCCCGAGCCACCCGGAGGCGTGCGGACCCGAGGCGTCCGGTCGACCCGGCCACCGTCACCTCGGGAGCGATCCATCGGACGCCGCGGGACCGAACCCGACGGGCGACGCCGCCGAGGAGGACCCGCGATGCACCGCTCCCTCATGGCCCGAGCGGTCGATGCGGCGCTCGAGGGCACGATCGTGCTCTCGTTCGGTCGCCCCGGTCACGCCCTGCGCTCCCGCCTGGAGCACTGGAGCCCGCACCGCGGCGACGGTCGACGGGTCCTCGTGACCGGGGCCAACTCCGGACTGGGACTGGCCACGACCCGTGCCCTGCTCGCCGCCGGCGCCGAGG
>JBEAQO010000074.1:0-4106 GCA_041163825.1 Actinomycetota bacterium
ACGAGATCGTCCCGCGGGACCCCTCGCTCCTCGATCCGAGCATCGCGCGCCTCGCCGGCTACCCGGGCGGGCACGTCGAGGGCTACCCCGACACGTTCCGAGCCCTCTTCCGCGAGGTCTACGAGGACATCGCTCGCGGCGGTCCCTCGGCCACGCCGACCTATCCGACGTTCGCCGTCGGGGCGGACGTGCTGGCGGTCACCGAAGCGGTCGCCGCGAGCTCCCGCGATCGTCGCTGGACCACCGTCCGACGTCACTGATCCACCCACGACCGGAGGCAGACCGACATGCGCATGGGACTCCTGACCGCACCGTTCACCAACGGGCCCGACCAGCTCGCCGGCATCGCCGACTGGGCGGCCACCAACGGCTTCGAGGAGCTCGAGGTCTGCTGCTGGCCGAGCGATGCGGGGGACACGCGTCGCTACGGTGGCATCTGCCACCTCGACGTCGAGGGCATGACGAAGGGGCGCGCCGAGGAGGTCGTCGGGGACCTCGCCGCCCGCGGCATCGCCGTGTCCGGGCTCGGGTACTACCCCAACCCCCTGCATCAGGACCCCGCGCACCGTGAGGCGGTCGCCGCTCACCTGATGAAGGTCATCAGCGCCGCGGCCCTGATGGGGGTGCCGGTGGTGAACACCTTCATCGGCGCGGACCGCACGCGCACCCAGGCCGAGAACTGGGAGGCCGCGAAGCCGACGTGGGCGCCGATCGTCGGCCACGCCCGGGAGCAGGGGGTCCGGATCGCGATCGAGAACTGCCCGATGATCTTCTCGAACGACGAGTGGCCGTCGGGCCACAACCTGGCCTACTCGCCCGCCATGTGGCGCACGATGTTCGAGGAGTTCGGGGAGACCGTCGGGCTCAACCTCGACCCCTCCCACCTCGTGTGGCAGATGATCGACATCCCGCGCGCCATCGAGGAGTTCGGGTCGCGCATCTACCACGTGCACGCCAAGGACCTCCAGATCGACCGGCAGGGCCTCTACGACCACGGGATCCTCTCGCTCGGGATGGGCTGGCAGGTCCCGCGCCTGCCGGGACTCGGTGACGTCGACTGGGGCCGGTTCTTCCAGGCGCTGCACCGCGTGGGCTATCGGGGCGTCATCTGCATCGAGCACGAGGACCGGCGCTTCGAGGGCACCGAGGAGCTCGTCAAGGCGGGCTTCCTGCTCGCCCGTGACGTCCTCGCCCCCTACGTCCACTGAGCGGCGTGGACCTCGGCGGCATCGAGCGCTACGGCACCTTCGACGTCGTCGTCGTCGGGTCCGGCTCCGCAGGCTCGACGGCGGCGATCGCCGCCGCGCGAGGGGGCGCCTCGACGCTGCTCATCGAGAAGCTGCCGTTCCTCGGGGGAAACTCGACCGCGGTCCTGGACACCTTCTACGGCTTCCACACGCCGGGAGAGGCGCCGCGCAAGGTCGTCGCCGGCATCGGCGACGAGGTCGTCGCCGGGCTCGCCCGGCTCGGGCGGGTCGTCGAGCGGCCCAACACCTACGGGGCGGGCACGGGCGTCACCTACCACGCCGAGCACCTCAAGGTCGTGTGGGAGCGCCTCGCCGTCCAAGCGGGGGCGCGGATCCTCCTGCACGCCTTCGTCCAGGACGTCGCGGTGGTCGATGGCCGCATCGGGGAGCTCCTCCTGGCGACCAAGGCGGGTCTGCGGAGGGTCGGCGCGAGGGTGGTCGTCGATGCGTCCGGCGACGCCGACGTCTGCCACCATGCCGGGTTCGGGTACGAGCTCGCCGGAGCGATGGCACCGGCGCAGACCCTGACCACCACGTTCCGGATGGTCAACGTCGACGGCGAGCGTCGTCGGTCGGTCACCAAGACGGAGCTGCACGAGCGCATGGCCGAGGCCGCGACGTCGGGGCGCTACGCCCTGCCGCGTCGGGAGGGCAGCGACCACATCACGCCGATCGAGGGGATGACCGCGACGGTGATGACCCGCGTGGAGCATGTCTCGACGGCGGACGACGGAACGCTCGTCAACGCGACCGACCCTGACGTGCTCACACGGGTGGAGCTGGCCGGGCGGGAGCAGGCGCTCGAGTACGCGCGGTTCCTCGTCGGTGAGGTCCCCGGCTACGAGCGCGCTTCACTCGTGGCGCTCTCGACGCAGATCGGTCTGCGCGAGACCCGGCGGGTCCATGGCGACGCCCGGCTGACCCGCGAGGACGTCCTGACCGCACGCCAGTTCGACGACCAGATCGGCCTGTGCGGGGCGCCGATCGAGGACCACCACGGCGGGGCCGGGGACGGCACGACCTGGGAGTACCTGCCGGACGGCAGCGCCGTGGGCATCCCGCTCTCGGCCCTGGTCGTCGCGGACGCCACGAACGTGCTGGTCGCTGGGCGCTGCTTCTCCGCGACCCACGATGCCCACGCCTCGGTGCGCTCGATGGCGCAGTGCATGGCGATGGGACAGGCGGCGGGGACCGCCGCGGCGATGGCGGCGACCGGGGGCTCCGGTGAGGTGCGCGCCGTGGATGCCGATGTGGTGCGGGCGCGTCTGCGGTCCGATGGTGCCCTGCTCGACGTTCCGATCGGGGGGCCGGCGTCGTGACGGGGCGCGAACGCGCGGCGGCGAGCGCGACGCCGGCGACGGCACGGGTCGTGCGCACGGTGACCGGCGACGTCGCGCCCGTGGACCTCGGTCCCTGTCTCGCCCACGAGCACCTCATCATCGACACCCCCCTGGTGGCCGACCGCTGGCCGGAGATCCACCTGACCTCGGTCGACGAGGCCGTCGCGGAGCTGGGACCCTGTCGTGCGGCCGGGGTCGCCACCGTCGTGGACGCGATGCCGGCGGCCGCCGGTCGGGACGTGATCCGTCTCGCCGAGATCTCGGAGCGATCGGGTGTCCGCATCGTGGCCGCGACCGGGCTGCACACCGAGAAGTACTACGTCGGGCAGGCCTGGACACGGGAGGAGGCCCCCGAGGTCCTGGCGGAGCTGTTCATCGCCGACCTCGTCGAGGGGGTCGATCGCCATGACTACCTCGGCCCGATCGTCCGCCGGACGGCGCACCGCGCCGGCATCGTGAAGGTCGCTTCCTCCGGCGAGGCGCCGACCGCCCGTGACCTGCGGCTCTTCGAGGCAGCAGCCATCGCGCACCGAAGGACCGGGGCGGCCGTGCTCACCCACTGCGAGGCCGGTCGGGGGGGCCTCGCCCAGGTCGAGGCGCTCGGTCGGCTGGGGGTCCCGGCGGACCGTCTCGTGCTCTCGCACACCGACAAGGTCCACGACCTCGGGTACCACCGCGAGCTGCGCGCGAGCGGCGCCAACCTGGTCTACGACCAGGCGCTCCGGCAGGGCGAGTCGGCGCTCGAGGGGACCGCAGCGCTGGTCGCCGATGCGGTCGGCGCGGGGGAGAGCGACCGGCTGCTCGTCGGGACCGACGCCGCGCGGCGGACGCTGTGGTCGGTCCACGGCGGGCCGGGCATCGCCTGGATCGTGACCGGGCTCGGGGCGCTGCTGGGCCGGCTCGGGCTCGGCGAGGAGGTGCTGCGCGAGCTCCTCGTCACGACCCCCGCGCGCGTCCTGCCGATGGGCAGCGACTGACGCCGGCG
Organism: Actinomycetota bacterium; assembly: GCA_041163825.1. Lineage (GTDB taxonomy): Bacteria > Actinomycetota > Nitriliruptoria > Nitriliruptorales > Nitriliruptoraceae > JBEAQO01. The sequence goes on from JBEAQO010000074.1 coordinate 3,573, forward strand.
TGCGGCGCTCCTGGCGTCCTCAGCCCACCGCGAGGGCCGAGGCCGCGTCCTCGTCGACCAGGACGGTCAGGCGCGGGTGCTCGCGCAACCGGCTCGCCGGGACCGTGAGGTCGACGGGACCCTCGAGCGCCCGCGCGAGGATGTCCGCCTTGTGCGCCCCGTTGACGAGCAGCCAGACCTCCCTGGCAGCGAGGATGCTGTCGAGTCCGAGCGTCAACCCCCACGTCGGACGCTCGGAGGCGCCGTAGCCGACCGCGCCGTCACCGGTCGATGGCGCGAGGGCGACCCGGCGCACACCGTGCCCGGGCTCACCGGGCTCGTTCAGGGCCACGTGTCCGTTCGCCCCGATGCCGAGCAGTACGAGGTCCATCGGGGGGTCGAGCTCGCGAGCCATGGCGGCGCACTCCGCGTCGAGGTCCGCGGCATCGGGGTCGAGTCGCAGCGAGCGCCCCGGTGGGGCGGTGAGCCGCTCGAAGAGGTCCACCCGGAGCATCGTGTCGCAGCGACCGGGATCGCCGGGCGGCAGCCCACCGA
>JBEAQO010000075.1:0-15426 GCA_041163825.1 Actinomycetota bacterium
GCTGCTCTACACGATCACCCTCGTGCTCTTCGTCCTCGACCGCTCGTTCTTCCCGTGACCGACCGACCCGCGACCCACGCGGCGGACCCTGTCTCCGCCACCACGACCGCCTCCGAGGGGACCCCGTGAGCAACGACGTCCGAGCCCGAATCGTCGCCCCGATCCTGATCCCGGTCGGGATCCTCGTCGTCATGGCCGGCTTCATCGGGACGGTCGCCTCGCTGCTGCTCTACAGCACCAACGCCGGCGCGCTGACCTTCGCGGCCGTCGCGGCCGGCGGCATCCTCTTCACCGTGAGCCTCGCGACCTCGCAGGAACGGCTCGACGCTCCGCGGCGGCTGGCGATCGCGGTCGCAGCGCTGCTGCCCTTCGTCGCCGGTGGGGCGGTCGCCCTCGGCCTCGTCGGCGACATCGCCGAGGAGGACCGCATGATCAACGTCCCCCCGCTGCTCTTCGTGCCGGAGGACGCGCCGCGGCTCGCCGCGGCGAACTCGCTCGAGTACTGCGCCCCGGTGGATGCGGCCACCTGTGATGCGACGGCGACGTGGGAGGTCCTCCCCTCCGCGGAGGTCGAGACCATCGCCTTCGTGTTCGAGAACCGTGAGGCGGGCGTCCCCCACAACATCGTCATCACCGAGCTCGAGGGCACGCCCGACGCGCCGGGCGCGGGGACCGTGCTGGTGGAGAGCGACATCATCAGCGGCGTCGCCGACGACTACCACGTCGAGGACGTGCTCACCTGGGACGACCTGCCCGAGCAGTGGTACTTCTTCTGCCGCGTCCACGCGAACATGAACGGCGTCGGGACCGTCACCGCGGCCGGCTGAGCCCCGTCACGTCCGTGTCGTCGGCGGGCCGAGCGTCGTTCCCGCCCGGATCGCCGCAGCGACCCGCTCCGCGACCTTCACACCCACCGCTGCGTGCGCCTGCTCCGGCCAATGGATGCCGTCGGGGTTGAGCCCGCTCGCGTGCGGCGCGACCAGCGGCCACACCTGCTGCGTGAGGAACCCGTGGCGTCCTGCGATGGCGAGCTGGTGGGCCTCGCGCTCCGGGTGCCGGGGGTGAGCGAGGCCGTAGTGCGGTGAGCGGTGGCTGGTCGGGCCGAGCGCCAGACCGACGGCTCGACCGAGCGTGAGCCCACGCACCTCCTCGAGGAGGAGGGCGTAGCGACGGTCGAAGACCGCCGCGGGCGTGCGCAACCGCCGCGCGCCGGTGGCACGCACGAGCCAGGGGTGCGCACGGTGCAGCGCGCGGCGCACCCGGCGTCGGAGCCCGTCGGGGCGGAGGAAGGGCACGATGGCGTCGAGCACGGGAGGGGTCCCGCGAGGGGCGTGGTCGAAGCTCCCGACCGCGACGACCACCGCATCGGCCGGGGCGACGACCTCGAAGCGCACGTGCGGGTCCTTGTGCAGCATCGTGAGGGACTCTCGGAGGTCGTGCCCCGGGCGTCCGACGGTCACCACCTCGACCCGGCGATCCAGCAGTCCGGCGAGCGTGCGCGCCGCGACCCGTGGGTAGAGGCGCTCGTCGTCGGGCAGGCATGGCCCGTTCGCATCGGTCGTCGCGGTCGAGTCCCCGATGACGACGAGCCGCAACGCCGGGACCGATGCGCCCGTCGGTGGCGGAGCGCTCACGCCGGACCGGCGGCGAGCACCCGGATGTGGACGACCTGGGCCCACACGAGGGCGGCCCCGAGGATGTGCAGCGAGACGAGCGCCGGCGGGATCCCGAGCCAGTACTGCAGGTAGCCGACCCCGCCCTGCGCGAGCACGACGACGAGCAGGACGACGAGCGCCCGGGCGAGGTCCGGTGGGCCGAGGCGCCGAGCGACGAACGTGCTCGCCGCTGCGAGGCCGATGAGCAGCCAGACGGCATCGGCGTGCGCGATGGCCATCAGGCGGATGTCGAGCGGGAGCCGCCCGGCCGAGGGGTCGCCGCTGTGGGGTCCGCTCCCCGTCACGAGCGTCCCGAGGACGAGCACGACCGCACCGACGATGACCAGCGCCGTCGTCGCGTGGCGCAGCCCGTCGCTGACGCGCGCGACGTCCTGCTCGGCGGTGGCCCGGAGACGGCCGAGCAGCGTCACCGCCACGGCGATCAGCACCATCGAGGCGAGGAAGTGGGCGGCGACGATGAGGGGGGAGAGCCCGGTCAGCACCGTCACGCCACCGAGGGCCGCCTGGAGCAGGACCCCCGCGGGGAGCGCCCAGGCGAGCGGTTCGATGCCGCGCGCGTGCGGGCGGGTGCGGACGAGCTGGACGACGACCGCGAGCGTCGCTGCGAGGACGACGAAGGTGAGCAGCCGGTTGCCGAACTCGATGGCCGCTCGCCATCCGGCGTGCTCGCCGCCCGGCACGGGGGCGATGGCGCTGCCGTCGCAGGTCGGCCAGTCCGGACAGCCGAGCCCCGAGCCGGTCACCCGCACGATGCCGCCGGTGACGACGATGCCGATGTTGGCGATGAGCGCGGCTCGCGCGGCGAGCACGAGCCGACGCGCGGGAGCGGTCGTACGGTCCATGACGGCAGGGTAGCCGCGGGGTCGAGGGCGCCCGGTCGACGCCGGCCCCGGATCGGTCATGGTCGCGTACGCTCCTGCGTCGAACGTGCCGATCGTCCCCGTCGCGCGAGGTGCCGTGCCGTCCGCGTCCCCCGAGGAGACCGTGCGGGTCCCGCGCGCGCCCGGCGGCGTGACCGATGACGCGACGAGCGCGGCGACCCTCGGCCCGATGCACCCGGACGGCCGGTACGAGATGCGCCGTGCGCGCTTCGACACGGTGCGCCGCTACGTCGGCATCACGAAGCCGCGCATCATCGAGCTCCTGCTCGTCACGACGGTGCCGACGATGGTGGTGGCCGCCGGAGGCTGGCCGGGGACGTGGCTCGTCGTCGCGACGGTCGTGGGCGGGACGCTCTCGGCCGGGAGCGCCAACGCGCTGAACAACCACCTCGATCGTGACGTGGACCGGGTGATGGCCCGCACGTCGCACCGGCCGACCGCGCGCGACGAGATCGGCCGGCGTGGCGCGCTCACCCTCGGGCTCACGCTCGGCGTCGCGGGCTTCGCCTGGCTGTGGCTGCTCGTCGATCCGGTCGCGGCGCTCCTGGCGACCTCCGCGATCCTCGTCTACGTCTTCGTCTACACGCTCGGGCTCAAGCGCCGCAGCCCCCAGGCGGTCGTCATCGGGGGCATCGCCGGTTCGATGCCGGTGCTCACGGGATGGGCCGCCGTGACGCAGGGGCGGCTCGACGACGTCCGACCGTGGCTGCTCTTCGCCGTGCTGTTCTGGTGGCAGCCGCCGCACTTCTGGGCGCTCGCGATGCGCTACCGGGAGGACTACGAGCGCGCCGGGCTCCCGATGCTCCCCGTCGCCTACGGCAACGACGAGGCGACGCGCCAGATCCTGCTGCACAGCTGGGCGATGGCATCGGTCGTCGCGCTGATGGTCCTGGGGCTCGGCGGCCGCCTCGCCCTGGCCGTGCCGTCGGTGGCGCTGACCGCGGTGTGGCTCGTGCTCGCGCACCGCCTGCGCCGGGACCGCACGGTCGCGGACGCGATGCGGCTGTTCCACTACTCGACCGTCTACCTGACCCTCGTGTTCGTGGTGGCGGCGCTCGATGCGGTGCTGGCCGCATGAGTGCGCCATCGGCATCGGGGCCCTCGTCCGGGATCGCGGCATCGCGACGGTCGGTGCGCGTCGGGGTGCAGCTCCATCCTCAGGCGACCACGATGGCGGCGCTGCTCGGGGCGGCGCGCGCGCACGACGAGGCCGGCGTCGACAGCATCTGGACGTGGGACCACTTCTTCCCGCTCTACGGCGATCCCGATGCCGCGCACTTCGAGGGCTGGACGCTCCTGACGGCGATCGCGATGGCGACATCGAGCGCGACCATCGGGCACCTCGTCGTCTGCAACTCGTACCGCAACCCCGACCTGCTCGCGGACATGGCCCGCACGCTCGACCACGTCTCGGGCGGTCGTGCGGTGCTCGGCCTGGGTTCGGGATGGTTCGAGCGCGACTACGAGGCGTACGGCTACGACTTCGGCACGGCCCCCTCGCGCTTGGCGGCCCTGGGTTCGGCCCTGCCCCGCATCCGTGCACGGATCGAGCGGCTCGTGCCGCCGCCGCTCGGGCCGCTGCCGATCCTGATCGGCGGCGGCGGTGAGCGGGTGACGCTCCGCCTCGTCGCGGAGCACGCCTCCATGTGGAACGGCTTCGGACCTCCCGAGGCCTTCGCGCACAAGAACCGCGTCCTCGACGAGTGGTGCGAACGGGTCGGACGGGACCCGGCGGGGATCGAGCGCACGGTGCTCATCGAACCGGAGGACGTCGGACGGCTCGGGGCGTTCGTCGAGGCCGGGGCGGAGCACGTCATCGTCGGTGCACGGCACCCCTTCGACCCGGGCCCGGCCCTGGCGCTCTTGGAGGCGGTCGACGCCTAGCGGTCGTCCCACCGGTCCCCCGCGCGGCGCGCGGGAGGGGCCGAGCGCGGCGGCTCGCGCGGTGGCCCGACGTCGGGCAGGATGTCGGGCCCCCGGACCTCGGGGTGGACCCGAGGCGGGTCGGATCCACGAGGGTCCGGGAGAGGGAGGCACGAGGATGGCGGCGACCGGGTCCCTCGATGAGCGACGCGAGCTCCTGGAACGGATCGGGGAGCGCACGCTCCTCGACGTGTTCATGGCGACGTGTGCCGAGAACGGGGGGCGGCCCGCGCTCGTCGCGAAGGAAGGCGAGGCCTTCCGGACGCGCACCTGGGCGGAGTACCGCTTCGAGGCGAGCCGGCTCGCGGTCGCGCTGCGCCGTCGCGGGGTCGACCATGGCGGCACCGTCGCCCTGATGATGACCAACCGCCCCGAGCACGTCATCGCGGACGTCGCGACGCTCATCGCCGGGGCGACCCCGGTCTCGGTCTACAACACGCTCGCGCCCGATCAGCTCGCCTACATCGCCCGCGACTGCGGCGCCCGTGTCGCCATCGTCGAGGACGGCGACATGCTCGCGCGCTGGCTCGAGGTCCGCTCGGAGCTCCCGGAGCTCACGACCATCGTGGTCGTCGACACCGCGGGTGCGGACCTGCCGGAGGGCGTGGAGTCCTTCGCGGCGCTCGCGGCCGAGGGCGAGGCCCTGCTGCCGTCCGCGACCGGAGAGCTCGAGAACGCCTGGCGGGCCGTGCGTCCGGACGACGCCGTCACGATCATCTACACCTCCGGGACGACCGGCCCACCGAAGGGCGTCCTGCTCTCGCACCGCAACCTCCTCTACATGATGGAGGTCCTCCAGCGCCTGCTCGCGATCGAGCCCGGCCAGTCCGGGATCTCGTACCTCCCGCTGGCCCACGTCGCCGAGCGCATGGTCACCCACTACGTCGGCATCCGGTTCGGGGGCAGCGTGACGTTCGTGCGCGACATCGGTGAGGTCCTCGAGTCGTTGCAGAACGCCCGACCGCAGATGTTCATGGCCGTGCCGCGCGTCTGGGAGAAGTTCCACGTCCGGCTGCTCCAGCGCATCGAGGAGATGCCGGATCGGCGCCGTGCGCTCGCCGAGCGCGCCATCGCGGCCGGGCTCGAGCGGGTCCGCCTCGAGATGGCGGGCCGGCCGGTGCCGCCGGCGCTGAAGGCACGTACGGCGGTCTTCGACCGCCTCGTGTTCTCGCGCATCCGCCAGGGCCTCGGGCTCGACCGCCTGCGCTACGCCGTCTCGGGTGCGGCACCGATCGGCGCCGAACTGCTCGAGTTCTTCGCGGCGATCGGCGTGCCGATCCTCGAGGTCTACGGCATGACCGAGACGACCGCGGTCCTGACCGCCAACCGCCCGGGACGCATCCGCATCGGCACGGTCGGGCAGGCCCTCCCGGGGGTCGAGATCTCGATCGCCGACGACGGTGAGGTGCTCGCGCGCGGGCCGAACATCATGTCGGGCTACCTGCATCGCGCCGATGCGACCGCCGAGACCATCGACGCCGACGGCTGGCTGCACACCGGCGACCTCGGGCGGCTCGATCCCGAGGGCTATCTCACCATCGTCGGGCGCAAGAAGGAACTCATCATCACGGCGGGCGGCAAGAACCTCGCGCCCAACAACATCGAGGCGCAGATCAAGCCGCGCTCTCCCATCATCGGGCAGATCGCCGCGATCGGCGATCGCCGGCCCTACCTCGTCGCGCTGGTCGTGCTCGACGGCGAGACCCTGCCCGGCTGGATGCAGGCCGAGGGGCTGGCATTCGAGGGCGTCGCCGCCGCTGCGGCGCACCCGGCGGTCGTGGCCGAGGTCCAGCGCGCCATCGACGAGGGCAACGAGCACCTCGCCAACCCCGAGCGCGTGCGTCGCTTCGCCATCCTCGCCGACGAGTGGACCGCGGAGTCCGACGAGCTCACCCCGTCGATGAAGCTGAAGCGCTCGGTCATCGCCGAGCGCCACGCCGACGTCATCGAGTCGCTCTACGCCGCGCCGGCCCAGGCCTAGCCGCTCCCGGCGGGAGCCCCAGGCCCAGCCGCTCCCGGCAAGTGCCTCAGGCGTAGTCGGTGAAGGCGTGGTCCACGTGGCCCGTGAGCCGACGGTGGAGGCGGGCCGCACCGTCGTCGGTGAGCTGGCCGACGTGGTCGGCGACGAGCCGCAGCACCGTGGCACGCTCGCCGCTCGCCTGTGCGGCGCTGAGGAGCGGTTCGATCTCGTGCTGGAGGTCGCGCGGCAGGATCGCGACGTCGCCGGCCTCGACGGCGGCGACGTGGACCTCGACGAGCTCCGTGACCGTGCGGCGCTGGCCGTGCTGGTAGGTGGCCATCCGCGGGTGCTCGATGACGAAGAGCCAGAGCAGGTCGCGCAGGACGTCGTCGACCAGACGCGCCTCGAGCGGGATGACGAGGTCGTTGTGGTGGCGGGTGGACGGACGCGCGCCGTCCGCCGGGTGGACCGCATGGACGAGCTCACCGATGAGCGTGGTGCGCATCCGTCGCAGCGCCCGGCGGTACGGCGTCGACCCGTCGTACTCGCCGGTGAGCGTGCGGAACCCGGCGAACGGTCCATCGGGGTCGCCGAAGAGACGGGAGAAGGCATCGGCGAGCTCGGCACCGGTGTAGCGCGGCTCCTCGAACGGGAACGTGCCGTGGGAGGGCGCGCGTGCGGGGTCGATGGCCGGTCGACGGGCGCTCGCGAGCTTGCCGCGACGGTCCCGACGCTCGACCAGCTGCTCGGCGACCGCGGCGCGGGCGGCCCCGGACTGCGTGAGGAGCGCGAGTGGGATCGAGCCGGCGAGCGTGAAGTCCTCGATGTCGTGCACCGCGTAGGCGACGTCATCGGCCCAGTCCATGACCTGCGCCTCGAAGCTGCGCGCGTAGCGTCGCTCCTCCGGCACCCCGTCGCGCACGCGCGCGGCCTCATCGGCCTCGCTCGGGTAGAAGCACCACTTGCGCCAGCTGACCTCGCCGCGCGCCCACGGGTACTTCGTCGCCGCGTCGAGCGTCGCGCGCGTGAGGTTGAGTCCTGGCAGCTCGCTCGAGCCCGACAGCCGGGCGGTGACGAGCCGGAAGGTCTGCGCGTTGCCCTCGTAGCCGCCGACGGCATCGGGGTCGAGGCCCCAGCGCAGCGCCGCCGCGTCGATGGCGCTGTTCAGCGCCTCCTCCCCGACGTGCCCGAAGGGCGCGTGGCCGAAGTCGTGCATGATCGCGGCCGCCTCGCAGACGTCGGGGTTCGCACCGAGGCGCTCACCGATGCGGCGCGCGAGCTGCGCGACCTCGATGGTGTGGGTCAGGCGCGTCCGGAAGAAGTCCGCCTCGCCGGCCGCGACCACCCCGGTCTTGCCCTGCAGGCGCCGGAACGCGCTGGTGTGCACGAGGCGGTCGAAGTCGCGAGCGAAGGGGTGGCGGTAGTCGGTCGGGTCGTCGCGGTCGGGGCGTCGCGCGAGGTCGGCGGGGCCGTATCCCTGAGCCGACACGGGCGCGCCGCCGAGCACCGCGCTCGTCATCGCCGTCCTCCGCCCCGATCGCACGTCCGCGTCCCCTCGCCGGGCGAGCCTAACGGCCGGCACCGACCGACGATCCGGGCCGACCATCGGGGGGCGTGCTCGGGGCCCGCACGGCATCCGGCCCCGTCACGGGGGGCGAGGGAGGCGCGACTATCCTCACGGAGCGGCCCGTGCGGGCCGAGGGGCGCGTCCCGACGCGCCTCGAGCACAGGTCGGTCGCCGGTCGGACGCCGGTCGAGGAGGCAGCGGTGGGTCGAGCGGTGGACGCCTGGGAGCGCCTCTCGGAGGCGCTCACGAGCGGGGACGTCTCCGACGTCCTCGAGCTCTACGGCGCCGATGCGCTCTACCTCGAGCCGTACAACCCGCCGCACCGGGGCAACCTGCTCATCCAGGCCTACCTGAAGGACTGGCTCGGCGGGAAGTCCGCGGTCGCCGTCGAGGTCGAGCGTCGGCTGGAATCACCGGAGGGCGACACGGTGGCGGTCGAGTGGACCATCTCCTACGACGCCGCCGGTCGGCGCTGGGCCGGCCTGCCGCGTGCGACCTTCATCGCCGTGGACGACGAGGGGCACGTCGTCTACCACCGCGACTACACCTGACCGTCGCGCCCGAGGGCGACCCGGGACGGCGACGACGGACCGCTAGGACCGGGCCCTGCCCTCGCTGGGGGATCCGCGCCACGCGCGCCAGAGGACCGCGCCGGCGACGAGCGCCGCGGCCGCACCGACGAGGACGGGTGTCGAGGGTGCGGGCACCCCGGGCAGACGGTCCCGTGGCCGCACGGGTGAGCGGAACTCGCGGGTCTCCCAGCCGAGCGCGAGCGCGGCCGCGCGCAGCTCTCGGTCCGGGTTCACGGCGACCGCGTGCCCGACGACCGAGAGCATCGGCAGGTCGGTGACGGAGTCCGAGTAGGCGCTGCATGCGCCGAGGTCGTAGCCGCGCACGCGCGCGATGTCGCGGATCGCCTCGGCCTTGGCCGCGCCGTAGGCGTAGAACTCGACCGTGCCGTCGTAGCGACCGCCCGCGTCGATGCCGCTCCTGCTGGCGATCACGTCGTGCACGCCGAGGTGCTCGGCGATGGGCCCGACGACCTCCTCGCCCGAGCTCGACACGATCCAGACGTCGTGGCCCCGGGATCGGTGCCGCGCGATGAGCTCGAGCGCCTCGGCGTGGACGAGCGGGACGACGACCTCCTCGAGCGTCTCTCGGGCGAGCCGGCGGACCTCGGCCGCGTCCCAGCCGCGGGTCACCTCCATCGCGGTCGTCCGCAGTCGCTCCATGCGGCCGTGGTCGGCCCCGACGAGCTGGTAGACGAGCCGGGCGTAGACCGAGCGCACGACCATCGTCGAGCCGAGCAGGCCCTCCCGGAAGAACGTCCGGCTCATCAGGAGCGAGGACGAACCGGCGATGATGGTCCGGTCGAGGTCGAAGAAGGCGGCGACCGACGCGCCGGTCCGCCCGGTCGCGATGCGCTCGAGGGCCGCCGGGCCGAGGCGATCGACGGACCGTCGCGCATCCGGACCACCCGGTCGCCCGGGGGCGTCCCCGGCCCCGGTCATCCCGTCCACGTGCGCCCCACCCTCCCTCGACGAGGACCGCCGCGAGGCTATCCACCGTCCTCGCGGGTCCGACCTTCGACCGGGGCCGATCGACCCCTAGCGTGGCCGCGTGGAGCAGCGCACCCACTCCGGAGCCGTGACGGTCGAGGCCGACGTGGCCCCGACCCGCTCGCCGTCCGCGCTGCCGGTGGCGATCGTGTGCGCGCCGGTGCTCGATGACGCGCTGCGACGCTGGGTCGAGGGGATCCTCGGCTGGCAGCCGGTCGAGGACGACATCGATGGTCCGGTGCCACCGAGGGTCCGACTCGCGGACCCCGCCGGGCATGCCGCGATCCTCGCGGAGGCGCGGGGGTCCGGGCGTGGGTCAGAGGTCCCCACGGTGCTGGTCGTCCCCGAGAGCGCCGATGCGACGGAGGTCGCGCGGCTGGTCGCCCGCGCCGTGCCGGCCGCGGTCCTCGCGTGGCCGCGGGATCGCGATGTCCTGCCCGAGCTCGTCGCGTCGGTGGTCGTCGCGTCGCGAGGGCGGCGTCGTGGCGCCCGCACCCTGCGGGTGGGCGGCGCGGCGGGTGGGGTCGGTGCGACCACCGTGACGCTCGCGCTCGCGGGCCTGGCCGGCTGGGCGCGCCTGCGGACGCTGGCCATCGTCCGGGGCCACGTCCCCGTGCGGGGCACCCCGCGCGTGAGCGCCGCGGCGATCGCCAGTCCCGACCTGTGGTCCCGGGCGCTCGAGCTGCCCGGGGTCGCGGGCGCGCGCGTCGTCGCGGTCGACGGTGGGCCGGCCGAAGCGCCCGTCGGCCGCGGCTTCGACCTCGCGGTGCTCGATGCCGGGCGGGAGCCCGACGTCGACGTGCTCGTCTGTCGTCCCGACGCCGCGGCGCTCGATGCGGTCGCCACCACGAGCGCCGGCGCCATCGTCGTCGTCGGCCGGGGCCTCGTCGCAGGGGAGCGGCTCGCCGGGCTCGCCGGCGGGCGGCGGGTCGTCGAGGTCGCGGACTCCGTGCGCGTCGCTCGGGCCCACCTCGAGGGCCGGGTGCCCACGGCCCTGCCCGGACGTTGGCTGCGCGGCCTCGTGCCCCTCGTCGATGGGGTGCTCACGACCGAGGACCGGTCAGGACCCTGAGGTCGGCGCCTCAGCCGCGCCGGGCGAGCTCGATCGGGTCGTGGAACTCCCAGGAGCTGCCCTCGGCGGCGTCGCGGACCTCGATGCCCGCGGATACGAGGGTGTCCCGGATGGCGTCGGCGACGTCGAAGCGACGCTCGGCCCTCGCCTCCTCGCGGAGCCGGAGCAGCACCTCGACGTGCGGGGCCACGAGCTCGCGGTGCTCGTGGAGCCCGGTCTGTGCGAGCCGGGCGAGCGCGACGATCTGCCGGCGCAGCTCTCGGCGGGCGGGGGAGAAGTCGAGCGCGCCGTCGGCGCCGACGGCCTCCCCGTTGACCTCGGTCTCGAGGGCGACGGTCACCTCGGCGGCGGTGAGCGCGTCCCCGGCGTCGATGGCGTGCTCGAAGCGCTCGACCGGGTCGGCGGACGCATCGGACCCCGCGGAGCCGCTGGGCAGGTCGGGACCGGTCGCATCGGCGTCGTCCCGACCGCGGTTCGAGCGCGCGAGGACGGTGCCGCGCGGTGCGGCGCCGTCGACCGCGCCCGTGGCCGCGCGCACGAGGTCCTCGAGCGAGAGGTCCTCACCGCCCGGGAAGACGACGGCGTGGTCGCGGGTGCGCACGGTCACCCCGCCGCGGCCCTCGATGCTCGCGCGGCCGGTGTCGGTGTCCACGACGAGCGCGGTGTGCTCATCGATGCCGAGCACCCAGGTGGACGAGGGCAGCTGGTCCTCGAGCACCTCCAGGCGCTCCTCACCCATGTAGCAGTAGCGGGTGTCGTGGGTGCCGCCCTCGGCGTTGTCGAAGTGGGGGATGAGCACCGCGTCGAGCCCGAGCCCCTCGAGGAGCCCGAGGCCCGGCTGCCAGTGCGGGTCGGCGCCGACCTTGTAGATGTCGTAGACCGGGAGCGTCCGCGCGCCGACCGTGCAGGCCGCGGCGGAGGCGTAGACGCTCGCGCCCTCGCGCTCGAGCCGGGCGGTGAGCGTGGCGGGCAGGCGCGTCGCGAGCCACTGGCGGGCGAGGAACGACGGTGAGCCGGGGCCCGTGAAGACCCACGCCGCGTCCGCGACGGTGGCGATGGCGTCCTCGTGGGCGACGTCCGAGAGCGACTCCGCCGAGCGCAGCTCGAGCACCGAGACGGCGTGACCGACGTTGCGGGAGAAGTAGTCGACGGTGCGTGCGCTGATCTCGTCCGCGTTGCGCTGGAAGCCGTAGGGCGTGTCGATGACGACCGCGCCGCGGGGGTCGCCGGCGTCGGTCCGGACCCGGTCGAGCACGCGGCGGTGGGTGGTGACCATCGAGGGCGTGGTCTCACCGGAGCCCATCAGGACCAGGAGGTGTCCCACGTGCGCCCTCCTCGATCACGAACCACGAGCGACCGACCACGGACGGTCCACCGTGGACCGCGCCGCCGATCGAGAGGGTACGGGAGGATGCGGCGCGTCCGAACGGCCGTGGTCCGAGGGCACGTGGGCCGGTTACGGTGGGAGGACGACCGGGACGCTGCGCTGCACCGCCGGGCCGCGCGAAGCGGTCCCGATCCGCCACCGACGGCACCGCGTCGGCTCGCGTCGGCTCCGAGGAGGTCCCGTGCGCACCCCGGCTCGACTCGTCGCCCTGGCGCTCCTCGCCGGCGCGGTCGCGCTCGCGCCGGCGGCCCCGGCGGCAGCCTCGAGCGCCGGGCCTCGCGACGACCTCAGGCCCGTCGGAGCGGACCCGGTCGATCCGGGCTTCCCGATGCTCGGGGTCGGTGTCGCCTTCGACCTGCCCCCCGGCGTCGCCGCCGCATCGATCCTCGACGAGCCGGAGATCCGCTTCCGGCGAGGGGGCGACTGGGGGGCCTGGGAGCACCTCGAGGCCGAGCACGCCGACGAGGGGCTGTGGAGCAGTGCGCTGACCGCGGCCGCTGGTGCCGACGCCTACCAGGTCCGGGGTCTGCCCGAGGTCGCGCAGGACGCCCGCGCCTACGCGGTCGCGGTGGGACCCGTCGATGTGGCGACCGTGGGCGCGCTCGCGACCGCCGCATCGACCGGGTGCATGACGCGCGAGCAGTGGGGTGCCGCGCCGCCGCGCGGTTCGCTCGCCGATGGCCCGAGCTCCGCTCGGCTGCGCGTGCTCACCGTCCACCACACCGCCGACACCGCGAGCTCGCGCACCTCGGTGCAGTGGGTGCGAGCCATCCAGGGCTGGCACCAGAACGGCAACGGTTGGGACGACATCGGCTACCAGGTCCTGATCGACCCGAGCGGCGTCGTCATCGAGGGGCGATGGTCCGGTCGGACGAGCCGATCGTGTGCGAGCGGTGGCACGGCGACGGCGTTCGGCTTCCTGGGCGACACCTCGTCCTCGGTGGTGACGGGCGCGCACGTGGGCGGATGGAACACCGGCAACCTCGGGGTCTCGATGCTCGGGACCTTCACGGGAGGGCTTCCGACGACGGCCGCGCGTGACGCGCTCGTCGCGCACCTCGCGGACGTGACCGCGCGGCACGGCATCGATCCGCTCGGCACCGTGACGCTCACCTCGTCGTCCTCGATGACGCGCACCGTGCCGACCATCATCGGACATCGCGATCTCGGCGCGACGGCCTGCCCCGGTGATGCGCTCTACGCCCACCTTCCGACCGTGCGAGAGCGCGTCGCGGCGGTCGAGCCTCCTGACCCCGACCCGGGGGTGGACCCCCTCCCGGCGATCGCCCTGGTCTCGCCGACATCGGCGACCGCGACCCTGCTCGCACCGACCGAGGACGGAATGGCGGTCGCGTTCGAGGCGACCCTCGCAGCGCCCCACGACGGGGTGACGTGGCGCTGGAACGACGCCCGCGGGCGACGGGTCGCGAGCGCCCCCGGCTTCGAGCGCACGCTCGCGCCCGGCACGCACCGCTTCACGGTCATCGCTTCCGACGGGGCCGGGCAGAGCGTGCGGGAGACGGTCCAGGTCACGGTCGTGCCCGAGCGCCTCACCGACCTGCCGCGCCGGGCGAGCGCGCGGCCGGGACGGGCCTCGGGCCGTGTCCGGTCCCTGGCCGAGGGTTCGACGGGGATGCTGCTGCAGGAGCGTCGCTTCGGCCGGCGCGCCGCGGCGACCTCGGCGCTGGAGGCACGGTTCGCGTTCCGGGTGCGCGGCGGTTCCGAGGTCGACCTCGTCCTCGACGCGGTCGTGCCCGAGGGCGCCGAGGCCTTCCGCGTCGAGCACTCGCTCGATGGGGGCCGCACCTTCGAAGCGCTCGGGACGCTCGCCCCCGGCGACTCGGGACGTCGCTCGTTCGCCCTGCCGTCCAGCCTCTCGGGCGGCTACCTCGTGCGGATCGTCGACGCCGATCGTGCGCCGAGCGATCGGGTCCCCGACTCGCTCCGGCTGCTCCACCTCGGGGTGCACGCGCGCAACGTCGTGCCCTGACCCGCTCCGTCCACACTCCGGCGAGCTCCGCGCTCGGGCGTCCTGACGGGGCGGCCTAGCGTCGGACGCCATGCTCCCCGCGCGCTCCGATCACGTCGAGGCCACCTCGGCGCTGCGCACCGCGATCGCGGCGCGCTTGCGCGAGGACGTGGAGGTCGTCGGCGGTGGCGCCGATCGATCGGTCCTGCGACGCGCGGTCGCCCGCGCGCTCGCTGCCGAGGGGGTCGTGGCCGCGCCGGACGTGTGGGCGCGGCTGGTGCGCGACCTGGTCGATGAGCTCGCGGGGCTCGGGCCGCTCGAGCCGCTCCTGCGCGACCCGACGGTGACCGAGGTCATGGTCAACGGGCCCGAGGAGGTCCACGTCGAGCGCGACGGCCGCCTCGAGCGTGTCGCTGCGCGCTTCGACGACGATGCGCACGTCGTGCGCACCCTCGCGCGCACGCTCGGGCCGCTCGGGGTCCGCCTCGACCGCTCGCACCCCTTCGCCGATGCCGTGCTCCCCGGCGGGCTGCGCCTCCACGCCATCCTCCCGCCGCTCGCCGAACGACCGACGGTGACGCTGCGTCGCGTGCCGGCACTGGTCCCGACCTGGACCGACCTCGAGGCGAGCGGGACGGTGCCGCCCGAGGCACGAGCCGTGCTCGTCGAGGCGATGGCGCGCCGCGACAACCTCGCGGTGTGCGGGCGCGCGGGCGTGGGCAAGACGACGCTGCTCGCGCGGCTGCTCGCCGAGGTCGGGGACGATCGGGTCGTGGTGATCGAGGACGCACCGGAGCTGCGGCACCCGGCGCGGCACACCGTCCATCTGCGCACCCGGACCGCGAGCGCTTCGGGTGTGGGCGAGGTCACGGTCGCGATGCTGGTGCGCAACGCGATGCGGATGCGACCGGATCGGCTGGTCGTCGGTGAGGTTCGGGGTGCCGAGGTCGCGGACCTGCTCCAAGCGATGAACACCGGGCACGACGGCTCGGCGACCTCGGTGCACGCCAACGGCGCCGAGGAGGCGTTGACACGCTTCGAGGGCATGGCGCTTCTCGCCGGCGTGCCGCTCGCGGCGGCCCGTGCGCAGCTAGCGACGGCGCTCGACCTCGTGGTCGCGCTCGAGCGCGACCCGGCGGGCAGGCGCCGGGTCGGCGCGATCGTCGCGGTCGAGGAGGTACGTGGTCGAGCGGCGACGCGCCCCCTCTGGCGGCGCTGATCCTCGTCCACAGGCTCCGCCGATCGCCGACGGACGGCATCGTCCCCGTCCGTAGGGTCGGGTCGGGGCGGACACGCCCGATGTCCGCCCGACGAGGTCGTCGATGCCAGCGGGGGCCGGTGCGGTCGACGTGGTGCGGATGCGGGTGGCCGCCGGGGTACCGGTCGGCCATGACCTCCGACTGAGCGAACGCGTGGCGCGCGCCGTCCGGGT
>JBEAQO010000076.1:0-11003 GCA_041163825.1 Actinomycetota bacterium
TCGTCCTCGCTGCGCGTGAGGACGACCTGCCACAGCTGCTGCGTCCGACCGACGTGGAGCGGGGTCGCGACCCCGTCGACCCGCCCCTCCCGGTGCGCGTGGAGGAAGTCGGTCGCGTTGCTCACCCCGACCGGAGCGAGGCCGCGTCCGAGCACCTCGAGCGCCGCCCCGACCGAGGCCAGCGATTCCACCATCGCGCACCAGACGCCTCCGTGGACGATGCCGTCGGGTTGGTGGTGGCGAGCATCCGCGACGAGATGCGCCGCGACCCTCCCCGGCCCGAACGTGTCCCACACCAGTCCGAGCGTCCCGACCCCGAACCGGTCCTCGATGAATGGCCCGAACTCCGCCGCCGCGACGGTCTCGCCCGCGCGGATGCGCGTCAGCGCCGCCCGCGCCGCCTCGCCCGCACCGGGCGGGACGCCCTCGACCGCCTCGTCCCTCGTCAGCGCGTCCTTCATGGCGGGTCCGACATGGCAGGCGCCTCCCGGTGGGCCGGCCGGCGACCCCCGCACGACCCTAGCGTGCCGGACCGAGCGTTCGACGGCGTGGCACGGATGTGATGGAATGCCTCGCTGGCAGCCAGCCGCACGACGGAGGACGACCATGGTCGACCCGAAGCCCCGCAGTCGCGACGTCACCGACGGTTTCGAGCGGGCGCCGGCCCGGGCGATGCTGCGGGCGATCGGCATGGGCGACACCGACTGGTCGAAGCCGCAGGTCGGCATCGCCTCCTCGTGGAACGAGGTCACGCCCTGCAACCTCCCGCTCGACCGGCTGGCCAAGCAGGCCAAGCAGGGCGTGTCCGAGGCGGGCGGCTTCCCGATCGAGTTCACGACGATCGCCGTGTCCGACGGCATCTCGATGGGCCACGAAGGGATGCGTGCCTCCCTCGTCA
Organism: Actinomycetota bacterium; assembly: GCA_041163825.1. Lineage (GTDB taxonomy): Bacteria > Actinomycetota > Nitriliruptoria > Nitriliruptorales > Nitriliruptoraceae > JBEAQO01. The sequence goes on from JBEAQO010000076.1 coordinate 899, forward strand.
GCCGCGAGGTCATCGCCGACTCGGTCGAGACCGTGATGCACGCCGAGCGGCTCGACGGCATGGTCACCTTCGCCGGCTGCGACAAGTCGCTGCCGGGGATGGTGATGGCGGCGGTCCGCCTCGATGTCGCGAGCGTCTTCCTCTACGGCGGCTCGATCCTCCCCGGCCATCACGCTGGTCGCGATGTCACCATCCAGGACGTCTTCGAGGCGGTCGGTGCCCGAGCACGGGGCCAGATGGACGATGAGGAGCTCGGCGCGCTCGAGCGTGCGGCGTGCCCGTCCGAGGGATCGTGCGGCGGGATGTTCACGGCCAACACGATGGCATCGGCCATCGAAGCGCTCGGGCTCTCGCTCCCCGGCTCGTCGTCGCCAGCGGCACCCGACCCCCGACGCGACGACTTCGCACGGCGCTCGGGCGAGGCGGTCGTCCGCCTGTTGGAGCGTGGCATCACCGCCCGCGACATCGTCACGCGTGAGGCGATCGAGAACGCCGTGGCGGTCGTGATGGCCGTCGGTGGCTCGACCAACGCGGTGCTGCACCTGCTCGCCATCGCGCGTGAGGCGGACGTGCCCTTCACCATCGATGAGTTCGACGCCATCGGACGCCGCGTCCCCCACATCGCGGACACCAAGCCGGGCGGCCGGTTCGTGATGAACGACCTCGACCGGATCGGAGGGGTGCCCGTCGTCCTGCGCGTCCTCCTCGAGGCGGACCTGCTGCACGGCGACTGCCTGACCGTCACCGGTCGGACACTGGCGGAGGAGATCCAGGCCCTCGACCCGCCGAGCCCCGATGGCGAGGTCGTTCGCCCCATCGACGCCCCACTTCACCGTGACGGCGGCATCGCGATCCTGCGCGGCTCGCTCGCACCCGACGGGGCGGTCGTGAAGGTGGCCGGCATCCCCACCGAGCTCCACGTCTTCGAGGGACCGGCGCGCGTCTTCGACGGTGAGCAGGACGCCATGACGGCGGTGCTGACGGGCGGCATCACGGACGGTGACGTGATCGTCATCCGCTACGAGGGCCCGCGTGGCGGGCCGGGCATGCGCGAGATGCTGGCGGTGACCTCGGCGGTGAAGGGCGCGGGGCTCGGTTCGACGGTGGCCCTGATCACCGATGGCCGCTTCTCCGGGGCGACCCACGGCTTCAGCATCGGTCACGTCGCGCCCGAGGCGACCGAGTGCGGGCCGATCGCGCTGGCCGCCGAGGGCGATCGGATCCGCATCGACATCTCGGCCCGCAGCGTCGACCTGCTCGTCGCGCCGGAGGAGCTCGAGCGTCGACGGGCGGCCTGGCGGGTGCCGGCACCGCGCTACACGCGGGGCGTGCTGGCGAAGTACGCACGCACGGTCGGATCCGCCTCCGAGGGCGCCACCACCGCCGTCTGAGACGGATCGCGCGCCGGGAAGGCGGGACGACGGTGCAGTTCGACGAGCTCCGCTTCCTGTGCGAGCAGGCCGCGGTCGAGCTCGCTGGCGCGGAACGGCCGGTCCTCCCGACGGTGGTCCTGCCGGGTGCGCCACGGACCCGCCTGCTGCGGCTGACCGACCTGCCCGACGACGACGCCTCCCGCACCCTGCTGCTCGCGGGCCTCGCGGACACCGAGCTCAGCGCCGGTGGGGTGCCCTGCTGGGGGTTCGTCGCCGAGGGCGAGGTCGACGGCGCCGATGTGGTGGTCGTCGCGTTCGGCGCCCGTCGTCACGCGCCCCACGTCATGGCGGCGCCGCGGACCGATGACGACGGCGTCGGTGGGTTCACACGACCCGAGGAGCTCGACCGGGCCGCGCTCACCTTCCTGCACCCGCTCCAGCGGGCGGTGGACGGCCTCGCGGGGGTCGAGGACGTGTTCGCGACCTTCGACCCGAAGCGCCAGCCGTGGGGTGGGGACCCGGACTGACACTCCCCGTCGGTCCCCGCCGGTCGGCACCATCCTCCGTGGCCGGCCGGCAGGTGGGTCAGGTCCCGTCCCGCGGTGCGCGGACCTCGACGTCGCCCGCTCGACGCCCCTCGACCGTCCGCACCACGAGGCGCCAGCCCTCCGGCGTCTCGACACGGTCGCCCCGGACGACCAGCCGGCCGAGCCGCTCGACCATCCAGCCCGACAGCGTCTCCGCGTCCCCATCGGGGAGCACGAGCCCGAGGTCGGACTCGAGCTCGTCGCGTCGCATCACTCCGCGGGCGAGCCACACCCCCGGCGCCACGTCGAGGAGCTCACGATCCTCGTCGAACTCGTCGCTGATGTCGCCCACGAGTTCCTCGACCACGTCCTCGAGGGTCACGAGCCCGGCCGTCCCCCCGTACTCGTCAACGACCAGGACCGCCTGCGAGCGTCCCTCGAGCATCTGACGCAGCAGCCGGTCGAGGTCCGTCGACGCGGGAACGGCCACGATCTCGCGCACCGCTCCGCCGAGCCCGCCGCGGTCGGCCGCCGACGGTCCGCTCCGAACGTCGGCGACGAGCAGGTCCTTCACGTGGACCAGTCCGACGACGTCGTCGGCATCGCGCCCGAACACCGGAAGGCGCGTGCGGCCACTTCGGGCTGCGAGCTCGAGGGCCTCGTCGATCGTCGCATCGCTCGGAAGCATCGCGAGGTCCGTGCGCGGGGTCATCGCATCCTCGGCGACACGCTCCGAGAGCCGAAGCACGGCCGAGAGCAACCGGACGTCCTCGAACGAGATCGTCCCCCGTCGGTTCGCCTCACCCAGGACCAGCGCCAGCTCTTCCGGGGTGTGCACCAGGTCGTTGCCCGACACCGGCTGCACCCCGACCAGCCGCGCGAGCGCGTTCGAGAGGGCGTCGAGGACGACGATGACCGGGCGAAGCGCGGCCACGAAGACCGCGAAGGGACCCACGAGCGCGAGTGCGACCCGCTCCGGGCGTGTGAGCGCGAGGTTCTTCGGAGCCATCTCGCCGACGACCATGTGCAGGAACACGACGACCGCGAAGGCGACGGCGACCGAGAGCGCACCAGCGACGGCGCCGGGAACGGCGAGCCCGCCCAGCACGCGCTCGAGGACCCCGGCCATGGCCGGCTCCATCACGGCACCGAGCCCGAGCGAGGCCAGCGTGATGCCGAGCTGTGCCGCCGAGAAGTTGAACTGCAGGACGTCGAGGGCCGCCAGGGCACGGCCAGCACGGCGATCACCGCGCTCGTTCGCCTCCTCCAGCCGTCCCCGGCGTGCTGCAAGCAGGGCGATCTCGACCGCGACGAAGAACCCGTTCGCGACGAGCAGCACCACGCCCCACGCGATGCCGCTGGGACCGACCGCGCCCGCCGCCGCTGCCACGATCATCGGCCGGCCCCACCGGCCGTGGTCCCCTCGCCCGCGTCGCGCTCTCGCGCGCTCGGACCGACGAGGAGCTCGGTGATCCTCAGCCCGTCGAGCGCCGACACCTCGAGCTCGAGCCCCTCGTGCACGACGCGGGCGCCGACGTCCGGGATCTCGCCGAGCCGTGCGAGCACGAACCCGGCCACCGTCTCGTAGGGCCCTTCCGGCAGCGTCGCGTCGACGAGCTCCTCGAACCGCGCGAGTCCGAGGCCCGCGGCGACCACGAGCCTCCCGTCGCTGTGCACGCGCGAGAGGCGCAGCGTGTCGTGCTCGTCCGAGATGTCCCCGACGAGCGCCTCGAGCACGTCCTCGACGGTCACGATGCCGGCCGTCGACCCGTACTCGTCGACGACCACGGCGAACGTGCGACGGCGCGCCTGGAGGGCTCGGAGCAGGGCCCGGAGGCTCTCGTGCTCGGGGACGACGAGCACCGGACGCGCGATCGCACCGACCGGACCAGCACGCTGCGTCTCACCGACAGCGAGCAGGTCCTTGACGTGGACCGACCCGACGACCTCGTCCTCGGTGGCGCCGCGGACGGGGAACCGACTGTGACCGGTCCGCGCGGCTGCGTCCCGCAGCGCATCGAGGGCATCGTCGGCAGCGAGCCACTCGATGTCGGGTCGGGGGACCATCACCTCATCGACGCGACGATCCCCGAGCGCGGCGGCGCGTCGGAGGAGCTCCGCCTGCCGCTCCGAGAGCCGCCCCTGAGCGCCCGACACCGCGATGATGCGCGCGACCTCATCGAGCGTGCGCGCCCCGTCGAGCTGCTCGGCGGTCTCGACGCGGAACGCGGAGCGCGCGACCCATCGCGCCGCGGCGTCGAAGCCCGCGACGATCGGGCCGAGCAGACGCATCGAGACGAGCGCGAAGCGGCTCAACCGCGTGGCGACCTCGGTGGGCCGGGCGATCGCGATCGTCTTGGGCAGGAGCTCGCCGAGCACCATCTGCACCACGGTCGCCGCGACGACCGCCACGGTCACACCGAGGGGCTCGGCGGCCTCCGGCGCGAGGCCGAGCGCCTCGAGCAGCGGACCGAAGAGCGCAGGGCCCAGGCGTCGTCCGGCGACGATGCCGACGACCAGCGACGTCGCCGTGATGCCGAACTGGACGGTCGAGAGCAGGAACGAGAGACGCTCGAGGCCACGGACGACCCGCTGGGCCCCGACGCCACCCGAACGCGCCGCCTCATCGAGTTCGGTGCGGCGGAGCCCGACGAACGAGAACTCGACCGCGACGTAGAGACCGTTGAGCGCGATCATCAGTGCGACCAGCGCGAGGGCGGTCCCGAGCGTCACTGCGTCCCCCCGCTCAGGCGCTGGTCGGGCCGGGCTCGGGCAGCAGCGCCCTCGCGTGCTGGCCCATGTCGAAGTCGGCATCGATCAGTGCGGTCAGCGCGAAGCCCGAGAGCGCCGCGAGCGTCGTCTGTGCGCGCTCGGCCGCCTCGGCGTCCGTGAGGCCCGGGGCTTCGCGCTTCCACGCTGCCGTGAAGCGCGCGACGCGCCGTCGGTGGCTGCGAAGGACGCGGTTGGCGAGGTCCGCATCGGTCAGACCGAGGCCAGCGAGCTGGAGGTAGATGCGTGCGATCTGCGTGTCCCCCGTCATGAAGACGACGAAGGCATCGACGAGCTCCGAGAGCCGATCCGTCCCGGCGCCGCTCGGGTCGGGGTCGACCGCGTCGAGCGCCTCGCGGATGACCTCGAAGACCGCGGCCTCCTTGGAATCGAACAGGTTGTAGAAGCTGCCCGCGCCGACCTCGGCGCGCTCGGCGATGGCCTTCAGGGTGACGGCATCGACACCGCCCTCGGCGAGCAGCTCCCGGGTCGCCGCCAGGATGCGCTCGCGGGTCTCGAGTCCCACCCGGTAGCGCGCCACGCGTCGGGGCTCCTTCGGACGGTGGTCCGGACCGTGCTCACTGGGCCCTCGATGGGCCCGGGCTCGGCCCCGTGGGGGGCGCTGCCGACCGAGCGTAGCGCCGAGCGATCGTCGCCCGGAGCGAGCCTGCGGGCATCGAGCGAAATGGAGCGTATGCTCCAAGTCGTAGCGACCGCTCCAGAATCGTCCGGCGTCCGGACCGCGGGAGGACCCGACCATGACCCACTACCGCAGCAACCTGCGCGACCTCGAGTTCAACCTCTTCGAGGTGCTCGGCGTGGGCGACCACTACGGGACGGCACCCTTCGCCGCCGTCGACGCCGACCAGGCCCACCTGCTGCTGGTCGAGCTCGAGCGCTTCGCGTCGAGCGAGGCTTGGGCGGGCTCGTTCGCGGCGGCCGACCGTGAACCGCTCGCCCTCTCCCCCGAGGGCGACGTCACCATCCCGGATGCGCTCGATGCGACCCTGAGCGCGATGTACGACGCCGGCTGGCACCTGCTTCCGATCCCCGAGCGTCTCGGCGGGCTCTCGGCGCCGCCGACGCTGCGTTGGGCCGGCACCGAGCTCCTCTCCGGCGCCCACGCGACCGCGTCGCTGTGGCCGATCGGGGCGCTGATGGCCGGGGTCATCGACCGCATCGGCACCGACGGTCAGCGCGAGTCGATCGCGCGACCGATGGTCGATCGCCGCTGGGGCGGGACGATGGTGCTCACCGAACCCGACGCGGGCTCCGACGTCGGTGCGGGGACGACGCGGGCGGTGCGCGTCGCCGACAACGGCCCCGAGGACCTCGGTGCCGTCTACCACCTGACCGGCGTCAAGCGCTTCATCACCTCGGCGGACGCCCAGACGCACGAGAACACGGTGCACCTCGTCCTGGCGCGCCCCGAGGGCGCGGCGCCGGGGACCAAGGGGCTCTCGCTCTTCCTCGTCCCCAAGCGGCACCTCACGGACGACGGGACGCCCGGGGCGCGCAACGGCGTGCGCGTGTCCAACCTCGAGCACAAGATGGGCATCCGCGGCTCGGCGACCTGCGAGCTCACGCTCGGGCTCGACGGGGAGCCGTGCGTGGGCTACCTCGCGGGCGACGTCCACGACGGCATCCGGCAGATGTTCCTCGTCATCGAGTACGCGCGGATGATGGTGGGGACCAAGGCGATGGCGACGCTCTCGACCGGCTACCTCAACGCGCTGGACTACGCGAAGGTGCGGCTCCAGGGACCCGACATGACGCGCATGGCCGACAAGACCGCCCCGAAGGTCCCCATCGTCGACCACCCCGATGTCCGCCGCATGCTCATGGAGCAGAAGGCCCACGTGGAGGGGATGCGCGCGCTGGTGCTCTACACGGGCTGGACGCAGGACCTCGCCGTCGTCCACGCCGACGACGCCGAGGAGCACGCGCGCTGGATCGCACGGGAGGACCTGCTGCTCCCGCTGGTCAAGGGCTACTGCTCGGAGAAGGCGTTCGAGCTGCTCGCGCTGAGCCTGCAGACGTTCGGCGGGTCGGGCTTCACGCAGGACTACCCGATCGAGCAGTACCTCCGCGATGCCAAGATCGACACGCTCTACGAGGGCACCACCGCCATCCAAGCGCTCGACCTGCTGTTCCGGAAGATCGTGCGGGACCAGGGGCAGACCCTGGTGTGGTTCGCCGACCAGGTCCGGGAGCTGGCCAAGGGCGGCAGCGGCGACGACGCCTTCGGCGTCGAGCGGGAGCGGCTCGCGACCGCGCTGGAGGACGTGCAGAGCCACCTCGGCGTCCTGCTCCAGCACGCGATGGCCTCGATGGACGAGACGCAGCGCACCGAGATCTACAAGACCGGCCTCAACACCACCGAGTTCCTCTTCAGTCTCGCCGAGGTGCTGATCGCCTGGCTCCTGCTGCGCCACGCCGAGGTCGCGGAGGCCGGACTCGCAGCGCTCGCGCGCGGCGAGTCGTCGCGCCCCGGGAGGGACCCCGGTGCGGAGCGGGGCTTCTACGAGGGACGGATCGCCTCGGCGCGGTGGTTCTGTCGCACCGTGCTGCCCAAGGCGGGACTGCGGCGCCGCAAGGCCGAGGAGGAGGACGGCTGGCTGATGGGGGTTCCCATCGGGGCGTTCTGATCCCGTCCCGCGACCTCGCTCCATCCTCTCGGGTCAGGCGATGACGCCACGCTCGCGGAGCCGCGCGACGTCCCCCGCGGCCCGACCCAGCTCGGCGAGCACCTCGTCGGTGTGCTCCCCGGGTCGCGGCGCGGGACGACGCACCGACCCCGGGGTGCGCGAGAGACGCGGTGCCGGCGCCGGCGGAGCGCCCGGTGCGTCGAGGTAGGTCCCGCGCGCCACGTGGTGCGGGTGCGACGGCGCCTCGGCGAGGTCGAGCACGGGCACGACGCACGCATCGACGTCGGCGAAGCGCTCCGCCCAGGCGTCGCGCGGCGCGGTCGCGAAGCGGCGAGCGAGCTCGTCGGCCAGTCCGGCCCAGCGCTCGCGCTCCCACTGCGGCCAGACCGCCGGCTCGAGCCCCAGCCCCTCGAGCAGGCGGACGTAGAACGGGGGCTCCAGCGCAGCGACCGCGACGTGGCCCCCGTCGGCACAGCGGTAGCAGTCGTAGAAGGGTGCGCCGCCATCGAGGAGGTTCGCTCCGCGTCGGGTCGTCCACGCGCCGATCGACAGCAGCCCACGGGTGAAGGCCGACAGCGACGCCACCCCATCGATCATGGCGACATCGAGGACCTGGCCGCGCCCCGAACGCGCACGCTCGAGCAGCGCCGCGAGCACCCCGATGGCGACGAAGGTCCCGCCGCCCCCGAAGTCGGCGACGAGCGCGCCCGGAGGAGGCGGTGGCCGATCCGCGGGACCGATCGCGTGGAGCATGCCGGAGAGCGCGAGGTAGTCGAGATCATGCCCGGCACGGGGGGCGAGCGGCCCGTCCTGACCGAAGCCGGTGACCCTGGCCACGATGAGCCGGGGATCGCGCGCGACGAGCACCTCGGGATCGAGCCCGAGGCGCTCGGCGACGCCGGGTCGGAACCCCTCGACGAGCACATCGGCACCGGCAAGGAGGTCGAGGACGATCGCGATCCCGTCCGGGTCCTTGAGGTCGACGGCGATCGAGCGACGGTTGCGCGCGAGTCCGACGCCGGCCGCCGCGGTCGGGTCCTCGCCGCGCGCGGCGGCCGGACGATCGACCCGCACGACCTCGGCCCCGAGGTCGGCGAGCAGCTGGACACCGTGGGGTGCGGGCCCGATGCCAGCGAGCTCGACGATGCGCACCCCATCGAGCGCTCCCGTCACCCGCTCCCCCTGTCCTCACCGCGCTGGGCGGGGCGAGCCTAGGTCGCATGGCTACGGTGCGAGCGGTGGGTCGGAGGAGCGGGTCGGAGGGAAGGGTCGTGCCGCAGCGCTCGGGGCCCCTGATGCCGGTGGCCGTCGCGACGGTCGCCGCGAGCGCGGTGACCGGGCTCCTCGCCGTCCTGCTCGTCGCGCAGCCGAGGGACGCGGGGGCGACACGATCCGCGCCGGACATCGTCATCGACCCTGCAGCGTCCGATCCGTCGGACCCCTCGACCCCACCGCGCGACGGCTTCCGCGTCTGGGCGGTCGACCCGGACGGCAGGACGGTGCGCTGGGATCCGTGCGAACCGATCCCGCTGGTCGTCGATCCGACCGGTGCGCCGGCCGGCGCGCTCGAGGACCTCACGCGCGCCATCGATCTCCTCGTCCTCGCCGGCGGACCACGGCTCGTGGTCGAGGGCGCGACCACGGAACGCCCCGCGGTCCGACGCCGGCCGTACCAGCCCGAGCGCTACGGGGAGCGTTGGGCGCCCGTCCTGGTCGCGTGGGCGGCGCCGGGCGACACGGACCTCCCGCTCGCGGCGTCCGACCGGGGACTGGCCCTGCCCGTCGCGGTGCGGGCCGACGGTCGACGGGCCTTCGTGACCGGGCAGGTCGTGCTCAACGCCGCGCGCGACGACCTCGTCGGCGGCTTCGAGGACCGGGCCACCTCCTGGGGCGCGACGCTGGTGCACGAGCTGGGCCACCTCGTCGGCCTCGGCCACGTCGAGGACCTCGGCGAGCTCATGAGCCGGAGGCCCGGACGGGGGCCGGTCCGCCTCGGTCCGGGCGACCGTGCCGGCCTCGCCCATCTCGCCGACGACGGTCGGTGCGCCCCGGCCCCTCGACCGCGCGCCCTGCCCGTCGAGCGGCCCGATGGCGACGCACCTGCCGGGGTCAGTCCGGGACGCTGAGTCCGCTCGACGCGCCGGCGACCCCCCCGTCGACCGGCAGCACCACGCCCGTGATCCACGACGCCGCGTCCGAGAGCAGGAACACGACCGCCCGCGCGACGTCCTCGGGGCTCCCCAGCCGTCCGAGCGGATGGGCGGCAGCGACCGACTCCGGGGCGTTCACCCACAGCGCCTCGGAGAGCCGGGTCCGGACGACCGCGGCGGCGACCGCGTTGACGCGCACCCGTGGGGCGAGCTCGAGCGCGAGCTGGCGGGTCAGGTGATGCAGCGCCGCCTTGGAGACGTTGTAGGCGCCGATGAGCGGGCTCGGTGCGAGCCCACCGACGGACCCGGTCGAGACGACCGCACCTCCGTGCTCGCCCATCCAGGCGTCCCACGCGGCGCGGGACCAGAGCAGGGGGGCACGCAGGTTCACCTCCCACGTCCGATCGACCGCCCCGAGGTCGACGTCCATCAGCGGACCTGCCGAGGGGTTGGTCCCGGCGTTGTTGACCAGCAGGTCGCAGGCGCCGAAGCGCGACACGGCGAGGTCCACGGCCGCACGGGCGTGTCCCTCGTCGCTGACGTTGCCGGCCAGCGCGACGGCGCGCGGGCCGAGCTCGTCGGCGAGCGCACCGAGGGGCTCCGCTCGGCGACCGGTCAGCACGACCCCACGTGCGCCG
>JBEAQO010000077.1:0-19528 GCA_041163825.1 Actinomycetota bacterium
GGTGCATCGTGCCGCATCGGGCCGGGGGCCGTCGGCGTCCGCTCGGGGCGCCCCCCGGGGCCCGGACCGGCGTGCCGGGCCGAGTGGCGCGACGGCGCGACCCATGGCAGACTCCCTGCCAGCTGGGATCTCATCCAGAGAGGTGGAGGGCTCGGGCCCGTCGAAGCCTCGGCAACCTGCGGTCGCGAGACCGCGTGGTGCCAAACCCGGACCCGTCGGAGACGGCGCGGTCGATGAGCAGGGACCTCGCGGTCCCGTCTCCTCACCGCGGCCTCCCCGACGGGGAGGCCGTCGCCGTTCCGGCGGCCTCCCACCGTTCGGCGTGCGGACCGCACCCGACGGGGACGATGAGGAGGTGCGCGCCATGACCGCCGTCGACACGCTCGAGGACGTCGCCACGCGAGGGACGATCACCGGACTCGCCTGCCGCGAGTGCGGCGAGGACGTTCCGATCGCCGCCACGCACGTCTGCAGCGTCTGCTTCGGTCCGCTCGAGGTGCGCTTCGACACGGTGCGCCGGGCCGAGCGCGCGACGCGTGAGCGCATCGCGGCCGGACCGGCCTCGATCTGGCGCTACGCCGACCTCCTCCCGCTGGTCGACGACGATCCGACGCACCGTGTCGACCTCGGAACCGGCTGGACGCCACTGCGCCCGGCACCGCGGCTCGGAGCCGCGCTCGGGCTCGATGACCTCTGGATCAAGGACGACACGCGCAACCCCTCGGGGTCGTTCAAGGACCGCGTGGTGAGCGTCGCGCTGACCGCGGCGCGCGCGCTCGGCATCGACACGGTCGCCTGCGCCTCGACCGGCAACCTCGCGAACTCGGTCGCCGCGCACGCGGCCGCGACCGGCATGACGGCCTACGTGTTCATCCCGGACGACCTCGAGCGGGGCAAGGTGGTCGGCTCGGCGGTGTACGGCGCGAACCTGGTGGCGGTCGACGGCACCTACGACGACGTCAACCGCCTCTGCGCCGAGCTCGCCGACGCGCGCGGCTGGGGGTTCGTCAACGTGAACCTGCGCCCCTTCTACGCCGAGGGCTCGAAGACCATCGGGTTCGAGATCGCCGAACAGCTCGGTTGGACCCTGCCCGACCACGTCGTCGTGCCGGTCGCCTCGGGTTCGATGATGACCAAGGTGCACCGTGCGTTCGGGGAGCTGCTCGAGCTCGGGCTCGTCGAGGGCGTCCCGCCGCGCATCAGCGGCGCGCAGGCGACGGGCTGCTCGCCGGTCGCGGAGGCGTTCGCGCGCGGCAGCCTCGACGTCCGCCCGCAGCGGCCCGACACCATCGCCCGTTCGCTCGCCATCGGCGACCCGGCCGACGGGTACTACGCGCTCAAGGTCGCGGCGGAGACCGGTGGGGCGGTGGGCGACGTCGATGACGACGCCGTGCGCGACGGCATGCGGCTGCTGGCAGCGACCGAGGGGGTGTTCGCCGAGACCGCCGGGGGCGTGACCGTCGCGAACCTCGCGCGCTTCGCTGCCGAGGGCATCGTCGGCCGCGAGGAGCGCGTCGTCGCCGTCATCTCCGGCAACGGCTACAAGACCGTCGAGGCGCTCGCCGACCACGTCGGCCCGACCTTCGAGGTCGCGCCGTCGCTCGAGGCCGTCGAGCGCGCGCTCGCCGGCTGACCCCAGCGCCTCCCACCCTCCCCCCACCACGACGAGCACGGAGCCGACCCCATGCCCACCGTCCGCATCCCGACCCCGCTCCGCCCCGTGACCGACGGCCGCTCCGAGGTCGAGGTCGAGGGCGCGGACCTGCGCTCGGTCATCGCCGCGCTCGAGGCCGCTCACCCCGGCATCGGCGCTCGCCTGCTCGACGAGGCCGGGGAGCTGCGACGCTTCGTCAACGTCTTCGTGCGGGACGAGGACGTGCGGTTCCTCGCTGGGCTCGACACGCCGGTCGGTGCGACCGACACGGTCTCGATCGTCCCGGCCGTCGCCGGCGGCTGAGCCCGCGCCGAGTCAGCGCAGCAGGGGCAGGATCGCCAGGTACCCGGCGACGAGCATCACGCCCTCGGTGCGTGACACCCGGTTGCCGGTGATCATGAACGCCGTCGCGACGACGGCGGTCGCGATCATGGCACCGACCCCGAGTCCGAGGAGCGCGGGGCTCGCGACCTGACCGGCGCCGGCGGCGACCGCGCTCGCCCCCACCGCGAGCGCGTTGAAGATGTTGCTCCCGAGCAGGTTCCCGACGACGAGGTCGGTCTCGCCGCGACGGGCCGACTGGAGCGCGGTCGCGAGCTCGGGCAGCGACGTCCCGATCGCCACGACCGTGAGGCCGACGAAGCCCTGCGAGAGGTTCGAGCGCTCGGCGATGGTCAGCGCCGAGCTCACGAGCACCTGCGCACCCGCGAGCGTCCCGGCGAGCCCGAGGAACGTGCGGACGCTCTCCTTGCGCATGCTCGGTGGCCCGTCGGCGAGGAACTCGGCGACCTCGGCGCTCAGCGTCGCGTCCTCGCGGCGGGCCGCGACGACGATCACGGTGAGCGTGGCGGCGAGCAGTCCGGCGAGCAGCAGCGCCTCCCAGCGCGACACCCCGCCGCGAACGACCAGCCCGAAGGCGACGACCGCCACGATGGCCAGGGGCGCCTCGCGCTTGAGCACGGGGGCGTTCACCACGATCGGGGCGACGAGCGCCCCGGCGCCCAGCACCAGCGTGACGTTGGCGATGTTCGAGCCGATGATGTTCGCGATCGCGATGTCGATGGAACCCTCGAGGCCCGCGAGTCCGGACACGAGCAGCTCGGGCAGGCTCGTGCCGAAGCCGATGACGACGGCGCCGATCACGACCGCGGAGAGCCGCAGGTGCGCGGCGATCCGTGCGGCACCGATGACGAACGCATCGGAGGCGACGACGAGGAGCCCGAGCCCGAGCACGATGCCGAGCACGGCGAGGAGGAGGGAGCCGTCCATGGATGCGTCAGGGTAGTGCGGCAGCACCACACCACCGGTTCGCCCTCGAGCGCCGGTAGCGTCCGGATGGGCGCGGTGACCGCTGCGCCCTCGATCAGGGAGCGACGTGGTGAGCAAGGCCGGGGCCGCCGCGCTCGCCGCGCTCGTTGTGATGCTCGCGGGTGCGTGCGCTGCCCCCACCCCCGACGCGCCGGCGCCCATCGCCGACGGACCAGGAGCCGACGTGAGCCAACCGCCCGACGTCTCGATGCTGCTCGACCCGGAGCGCGGCGACCCACCGGTCGAGCTCGTCCTCGCGGACGTCGTCGAGGGCGAGGGCGCCCCGGCCGCGCCCGGGGATGGGCTGGTCGTCCACTACGTCGGGCTGCGCTGGTCCGACGGTGGGCGGTTCGATGCGTCGTGGGATCGCGGGACCCCGTTCGCCCTCGAGCTCGGCGCCGGCTCGGTGATCCCCGGGTGGGAGCAGGGCCTCGAGGGCATGCGCGAGGGCGGACGTCGCGTCCTGACGATCCCACCCGACCTCGCCTACGGCGACCGCGGTGCCGGGGACGTCATCGGTCCGGGGGAGACGCTCGTGTTCGTGGTCGACCTCATCGCGCGGGAGCCCGCGCCCTGAGTCGCGGAGGGCTCGCCGACCTCCTCCACGCCGGGGACCTCGACGGCCTCGTGCGCGAGGTCGATCGACGTGCGGGCCGCGGGGACTGGGAGGCCGTGCTCGCACTGCGCGACGCGTGCCTCGTCGCGACCGAGGAGACCGGCAAGCAGCTCTGGGGCCCGGCGCGCTTCGCCGAGTACCGCGTGGCGCTCGACGCGCCGGCACCGCTCGCGGCGGGCGTCCTCGAGCCCGGCGTCGTGCGCTTCGGGCTCGGCCCGCTGACCGAGGTCATCGCCCAGCACCATGCCTTCGCGGCGCTCGAGCCCCACCTGGACGCCGCGGTCGCGCCCATCGTCGCGCAGGAGCGGGTGCTGCGCGGCGAGGACCTCCGGGACAGGCAGCCCGATGGTCGGGAGGGGTTCGCGCTCGACCCCTTCGCGCCCCCGCTCACGCTCACGCCCTTCGAGCCCGCCTACGTGCTGCCGACCTACGGCCCCGACGAACGCCTCGATGGCGACCCGACCGTCCTCGCGAGGCGGGTCGAGCACGGCGAGGTCGCTCCGGTGCGTCCCACCGACGCCTCGAGCGCGGGCGCAGCACGCCGCACCCTCGCGGCGCTCGGCGACCTCGTCACGGAGTGGACATCGCGCTCGTCGGGTCGGGTGCGGTCGGCCGCGTGCATCGGGAGCGCCTCCGACGCGCTCGCCCGGGTCGTCGACGCACCCGCTCGTTGGTGGCGGCTCGCGCTGCCCGACCTCCTCGCCGAGCTCGCCCGGGCCGGGGCGTCCGGGGGCGTGCACGGCCGTCGTCGTGGTGGTGCGGCCGGTCGTGCCGGGGCCTGGTGGGTCGGCACGGTCGCGACGGGTCTCGACCGGGGTGCGGGAATGGACCCGGACGAACTGGAGTTCCGGATGGAGGACCTCGAGCTCGTGGGCTTCGAGGTCCTCGGCGCGCCGCGGGCCGCATGGCGCCTCGGGGTCGCGCTCGCCGATCCGGCGGCGGGTTGGGCGGTGGCGATCGAGGCCACCGACGACGGCGATGCGGATGGCGATGCGGACGGCGAACGAGCCGCAGCGCGCGCGGACGACGACGGGGACACCGATGCCGGCGGGAGAGCCGCACGGCACGCAGCGGAGGAGGCCCGCCGTGGGTCCGAGTGAGGCACGACAGCGGTTCGACGAGCTCTTCGTCCTCGACGTGCGCGAGCCGCGCGAATGGGCGCTCGGCCGCGCCGACGGGTCCGTCCACATCCCGATGGGCGAACTCGGGGCGCGCCAGGGGGAGCTGCCCTCGGACCGCACCATCCTGTGCGTGTGCCGCAGCGGGTCACGCAGCGCGTTCGTGACCAAGGCCCTGCGCGACGCCGGCTACGCGGCGGAGAACCTCGACGGCGGGCTCAAGGCCTGGGCGCGCGAGGGGCATCCGCTCGTCGGCGATGGCGGTGGCGAGGGCATCGTCGCCTGACGTCCGACGTCCGACGTCGGACGGGTGCCGCGTGCAGCGCACGGCAGGGCCCGTGCTGCGGGTCGACCCTCGGTCCATGCCTCCGCCCGGGCCCGGGTCGGGCGACAGCGCACCGGTACCCTCGGCGTCGAGGAGGTCCTCGTGACGCGCGCGACCACGTCCCCTCCCGCCGGCCCGAGCACGACGGCGGAGCGTTCGGTGCGCATCGTGCTGCCGGTCGAGGGCATGACCTGTGCCTCCTGCGCGAACCGGGTCACGCGCTCGCTCTCCCGCCTCGAGGGCGTCGGTGAGGTCACCGTCAACTTCGCGACCCACCGCGCCGCCGTCGCCTACGACCCCGAGCGGGTCTCGACCACGGAGCTCTCCGCGGCGGTCGAGCGCGTCGGCTACCACGTCCCCGAGGTCCCCGACGACGCCGGCGAGCACGCGCGTCGGGCCGCCCGCCTGACCCGCGACCTCACGACCGCGCTCGTCCTCACGGTCCCGCTGCTCGCGATCTCGATGGTCCCGGCGCTGATGTTCACCGGCTGGCAGTGGCTCGCGCTCGCGCTCGCGACCCCCGTCGTGTTCGTGGCCGGACGGGAGTTCCATCGCAACGCCGCGGTCAACCTCGTCCACGGTGCCGTCACGATGGACACGCTCGTCTCGCTCGGCACGATCGTGACCTGGGGCTGGTCGGTGGTCGCGCTGGTCTGGCTCGGCGCGGGCGAGCACGTCGGCATGCGGCTCGCCGTCAGCGGCCTGCCCGAGGTCTACTTCGAGACCGCGGCGGCCATCATCACGGCGATCCTCGTGGGCCGCGCCTTCGAGCACCGGGCGAAGGGCCGTTCGTCGGCGGCGATCGCCCGGCTCCTCGAGCTCGGCGCCCGCACGGCCGAGCTCGAGGACGGAGCGACGATCGACGTCGCCGAGCTGATCGTGGGGATGCGTGTCCGCGTGCGACCCGGTGAGCGGATCCCGACGGACGGCATCGTGCGTGCGGGTTCCTCGGCCATCGACGCCTCGATGCTGACCGGCGAACCCGTCCCCGTCGACGTCGAGGTCGGTGATCGTGTCGTCGGCGGGACCGTCAACGGCACCGGGACCCTCATCGTCGAGACGACGGCCGTCGGTTCCGAGACGCTGCTGGCCCGCATCGTCGACCTCGTCGCACAGGCCCAGGGCGGGCGTGCGCCGGTGCAGGCACTGGTCGACCGCGTGGCTGCCGTGTTCGTGCCGGTCGTGCTGGTGATCGCCGCGGCCGCGCTCGTCGGCTGGTCGCTCGCGGGGGCGCCGCTCGCCGATGCGATGACCCGTGCGGTCGCCGTCCTCGTCATCGCCTGCCCGTGCGCGCTCGGGCTCGCGACGCCGACCGCGATCATGGTGGGGACGGGACGGGGTGCGGCGCTCGGCATCATCATCAAGGGCGCGGACGTGCTCGAGTCGACCCGGCGCGTCGACACGGTCCTCCTCGACAAGACCGGCACGCTGACCGAGGGCCGCATGGCTCTGGCGAGCGTCACCGGCGAGGCCGGACCCGGGTTCCTCGCCGCGGTCGCGCTCGCCGAGGGCGCCTCCGAGCATCCGGTCGCGCGCGCCATCGCCACCGGGCTCGCGGAGCGGGGCACGCCGGGAGCCGGGGAGCTCCTCCGCTTCGCCGCACTGCCGGGGCTCGGTGTCGAGGCGACGGTCGGACCACGGGCGATCGAGCTCCTCGTCGGGCGCGCGTCGCTGGTCGTCTCCCGCGGCGGGACGCTGCCCGACGGGCTCGCGGCGGCGCTCGCGGCGGAGGAGGATCGCGGTCGCACCGCGGTCGTCGCGGCGGAACTGGTCGACGGGGTCCCGGTGGCACGTGCCGTGCTCGCGGTCGCCGACGTCGTGCGGCCGAGCGCGGCGGAGGCGGTGCGGGCGCTCGAGGCGCTGGGCCTCACGACCCTGCTCGTCACCGGGGACAACGCGCGCACGGCCCGGGCGGTCGCTGATGCGGTCGGCATCGAGCGCGTGCACGCCGAGGTCCTTCCCGAGGACAAGGAGCGGGTCGTCGCGGAGCTCCAGGCGCAGGGACGCACCGTCGCGATGCTCGGCGATGGGATCAACGACGCGCCCGCCCTCGCGCGGGCCGACCTGGGCATCGCGATGGGCACGGGGACCGACGTCGCCATCGAGGCGGGAGAGGTCACGCTCGTCAGCGGCGATCCACGTGCGGCCGCCGACGCGGTGCTGCTCTCGCGTCGGACGCTCGCGACGATCCGCGGCAACCTCGCCTGGGCCTTCGGCTACAACGTGCTCGCCATCCCGCTGGCGGTCGCCGGCCTGCTCAACCCCATCGTCGCGGCGGCAGCGATGGGCTTCTCGAGCGTCTTCGTCGTCACGAACTCGCTGCGACTGCGCGACTTCCGTGGGCTGCGGGCCGCGGCACCGAGCCCACGGCAGCGGCGCGAGCGCGCCGTCCGACGTCTCGTGACGGCGGTCGCCCTGACGGCGGTCGTCGTGACGGGGGTGACCTTCCAGCGGAGCCTCCTGCCGGGGCGCCCCATCGACCTCGCGCTCACGGAGCAGGGCATCGTCCCCGCCGAGGTGGCCGTCGCCCCGGGCGAGAAGGTGACCTTCGTCCTCACGACCGACCGTGCCACGACGTTCCACGTCGTCGACGTCACCGAGCTCGCGGTCCTGCGGGCGGCGAGCACGCCCATGGCGATGGACCACGGCGGTGGCGCGTCGACCGTGGTCCCGGTCGGTGCGACCGTCCGACTCACCTGGCGCGCCCCGGATGACGCCGCGGACCTCGCCCGGCTGCGCCTCCACGACGATGCCCGGGACGCGACCGCGCTCCTCGTCCCGGGCGCGGGAGTCGATGCGGGCAGGGGCGCGAGCCCCGGGTCGGCGCCGGCGAGGACCCCATGACGACCCGGCTCCTCGTGATCGGCGGCGATGCCGCCGGCATGTCCGCAGCGTCACAGGTCCGGCGCCTCGCCGGACCCGACGAGGTCGCGATCACGGTGCTCGAGCGCGGCGGGACGACCTCCTACGCGGCCTGCGGCATCCCCTACTGGATCGGGGGCCTCGTGGGATCGCGCGACGCGCTGATCGCGCGCCGCGCCGAGGTCTTCCGAGAACGCCACGCCATCGACGTCCGTCTCCACCACGAGGCGCTCGCCGTCGACCCGGACGCTCGGACCGTCACCTTCCGCGACCTCGAGACCGGCACCGAGGGGTCGGAGGGCTACGACCGGCTGCTCATCGCGACCGGTGCTCGGGCGAGCCTGCCCCCGGTCGAGGGGCTCACGGGGCCGGGCGTGCACGGGGTCCGCACCCTGCCCGAGGGTCAGGCGCTGCTCGAGGCGATCGGGACCGGAGCGCGCCGGGCCGTGGTCATCGGCGCCGGCTACATCGGGCTCGAGATGGCCGAGGCGCTGCAGCTGCGAGGGCTCGACGTGACGGTCGTCGACCTCGCGCCGCGGCCGATGGCGACCCTCGATCCCGACCTCGGCGACCTCATCGCCGAGCGCATGCGCGCGATGGGGATCGGGCTGGTCCTCGGCGCTCCGCTCGAGGCGGTGCTGCGCGACGCCGACGGGCGCCTGCGTGCGGTCGTGACCCCGGCGGGCGAGCTCGAGGCCGACCTCGTCGTGCTCGGCACCGGAGCGCGTCCGGCGTCCGAGCTCGCGTCGGCGGCGGGCATCGCGCTCGGTCCGGCGGGGGCGATCGCGGTCGATGAGCGCCAGCGCACCGCGGTCGAGGGCGTGTGGGCCGCGGGCGACTGCGCGACCTCGATGCACCGCGTCTCGGGCCGACCGGTCTGGGTGGCGCTGGGAACGGTGGCGAACAAGCAGGGCCGCATCGCCGGGCTCGACCTCGCCGGGGTCGACGCGCGCTTCCCGGGCGTGCTCGGCACCGCCATCACCAAGGTGCACGACCTCGAGATCGCCCGCACCGGGCTCGGCAGCGCCGAGGCGGTCGAGCACGGGTTCGCTGCCGTCGCCTCGACGATCGAGGCGCCCACCCGCGCGCACTACTACCCGGGCGGTGGTCCGATGACCGTGCGCACGGTCGTCGAGCGGTCGACCGGTCGGCTCCTCGGCGCACAGGTGGTCGGGGGCGAGGGCGCGGGCAAGCGCATCGATGCGCTCGCGATGGCGGTGTGGTCGGGCATGACGGTCGACGAGCTCAGCCAGGCCGACCTCGCTTACGCGCCGCCGTTCGCGCCCGTGTGGGACCCGGTGCTCATCGCCGCGCGCCGTGCCGAGGGCGAGCGGCGCGGAGGGGGTGACGCCTGATGGGCACGCTCGCGGAGCTCGCCGCGACCCTGCCCCTCGCCCGCTCCCTCGGGATGCTCGCGGTCACCGTGTTCGTGGCACCGCTGTGGCCGTGGAGCCGCGGCTGGACGTGGGCGCCGGCCGGGATGCTCGCGATGGGGCTCGCGGCGCTGGTGCTCTTCTCGCTCACGGTCGTGCCCGTCGGCTGAGGGGCGCGACCGGGATCAGCCGCCGCGTTCGGCCCGCTGCTCGGCCGTCCGCTTGGCCGCCTGCTTGGTCTCGCGCACCTTCGCGAGCGCGTCGGGGCCCGTGACGTCCGCGATGGAGCGGAAGCCGTCGAGCCCGTAGTCGCCGGCGGCCTCGCGCCACCCCGAGGGCCGGACACCGAGCCGCTTGCCCAGCAGGGCGATCAGGATGCGCGCCTTCTGGTCGCCGAAGCCCGGCAGGGCGGTGAGGCGGCGCTTGAGGTCCGCGCCGTCCGCCGCGCCCTCCCACAGCGCCGCCGCGTCCCCACCGTGCTCCTCCACGAGCGCGGTCGCGAGCGCATGGACGCGGGCGGCCATGGAGCCGGGGTAGCGGTGCAGCGCCGGCCGCTCGCGGAAGTGCTCGGTCAGCGCATCGACGTCGAGCGCGGCGATGGCGGCCGGCGTGAGCGGTGCGCCGAGCCGCTGCTCGAGCCGCCAGGGGCCGAGGAACGCGAGCTCCATCGAGATCTGCTGATCGAGCAGCATGCCGACCACGAGCGCGAAGGGGTTGTCCTCGAGCAGTCGGTCCGCCGCGGTCTCGCCGGTGAGGGCGAGGCGCGGCCGGGCCGTGCTCATGCGCGTCCCTCGACGCTCATGCGGTGTCCTTCGACCCCGACGGGCTCGCGCCCGGCGCCGACGTGCTCGCTGCCGCCGCGGTCCGCTCGGCCCGGCGGGACCGCCGCCACCGCACGAGGAGCCAGAGCACGAGCGCCGGCCCGGCGAGCACGGGGATGACCGTGAGCACGAGCCAGATGGCGCCGTCGGCGACCCGCACCAGACCGCGGAGCATCGCCGCGATCGCCTCGCGCACCGTGTCGGACGGACGCCACGTCCCCGGTCCGAGCGGAGCGCCGGCGGTCGCCTGTCGGACCTCGACGGTCACGGTCGAGAGGACGACCTGATCGGCCAGCTGCTGCTGGGAGGCCTCGAGCCACTGGATCTCGGAACGGATGAAGCGCAGCTGCTCGAGGATGGCGACGAGGTCCGAGGTCGTGCCGCCGCGCTCGCGCGCATCCGTCAGGAGCGCTCGCAGCTCCGTCTCGAAGGCGCGCGCGTTGGTCAACTGGGCCTCGATGTCGATGACCTGCGAGGTGACGTCGAGCTCGTCCACGCTGCGGGACGGGACGGCGACGGCCAGCGCGTCGTAACGGTCGACGACCTCGTCGAGGCGGTCCGAGGGCACGCGCACCACGACCGTGCCGGTCACCACGCCGTCGGCGTCGCGCGAGAGGTACGTGTTGGCCACGTAGCCGCCGACCTCCGCCGCGATGTCCCCGACCTCGGTCACGGCCCCGGCACCGTCGAGCACCTCGAGCACGAGGTATGCGTTGCGGACGATCTGCCGTCCTGCGACGACGTCCGCCGCCACGGGCTCGCCCATCCCGGTCCCCCCGAGGGCCGGCGCCGACTCCGTCACCATCATGTCGGACGAGGCGCGGTCCTCGAAGCCCTGGTCGGGGGCGATGACGTCGGGCGCGAAGCCCGGCTCGATCGCCGACGCGTCCATCCCGGCCTCGTCGCTGCCGCCGCAGGCGGTGAGGAGCAGGGCGAGGAGCAGGATGGGCGCGGCACCGGCGCGGCGCGCACGGCGGGAGCGCCGGCGCTCCGACGCCGTGGGACCGGTGAGCGGGAAGGCGGGCGGCATGGTCGCTCGCGAGGGCTGGGGCTGGGTCGCCATGGCGGCGCTCCTCCTGCACGGGTCCCGGCAGCCGGGTCGGCCTCCGGTTCGCTCCGTCATCGTCGGCGGGGCGGCGTGCGTGACGGTCCACCCGGCCGGTGCCGTCGTGCGACGCAGCGTAGGGCGGCCGAACGGCCATCGCGGCGGGGCTACCCTCCGGCATCGCTGCGACGTGGTCCCCGGTCCGTTCGGGGCCCGACCGACGCCACTCCGTACGGGAGCGAACGACCCCCATGGCGACCAACGGCGATGACGCGTCGGCGCGCTCGCGCTCCGAGGTCAACGCGTGGCTGGTCGAGGAGATGGCCGAGCGCTTCCGCTCCGATCCAGCGTCCCTGCCGCCGGAGTGGCGGGACTTCTTCACGGGCTACCGATCGGGCCCGGTGCCGTCGTCACCGCCCGTCGCGACCGCGGCCAGGACGTCGACGGCGGTCGCACCGGCGCGGAACGGGTCGACCGGGAGCGCCGCCGGCCGAGCCACCGGCGGCGTCGTGAACGGCGCGGGTGAGCCGCACGCCACCGGAGATGCTGCCGGTGATGCTGGAGGAGCGACCGTCACCAACGGTGCCTCCCACGACGGGGCGCGCAACGGCCGGCCCGTCGGTCCAGCGGTCCCCGCGCCCGTCGCTCCGACGGCTGCCCCGACGGCCGTTCCGACGGCTGCCCCGACGGCCGTCGCGAGCGCGGCCCCCGGCGCGGCCACGGGCGAGCGGCTGCGAGGTGCCGCCGCGCGCATCGCGGCGAACATGACCGCATCGCTCGCCGTGCCGACCGCGACCTCGGTGCGCGACGTCCCGGCGAAGCTGCTCGAGGTCAACCGCCGCATCGCCAACAACTACCTCGAGCGCACCGGTGGCGGCAAGGTCTCGTTCACGCACCTCATCGCCCACGCGCTGGTCCGTGCACTGGGGGATGTCCCGGCGATGCTGCGCGTGCACACGGAGATCGACGGCAGGCCTGGGGTCGTCCGACCCGAGCACGTCGCCCTGGGCATCGCCGTCGACCTCGAGGGCGACGACGGCACGCGCTCGCTCCTGGTGCCGGTGCTCCGGGACGCCGACACGCTCGACTTCGGCCGTTTCGTGCGCAGCTACGACGAGCTGATCCGTCGCGTCCGCAGCGGCGAGGTCGACCCGGACCTCCTCGCCGGCGCGACGTTCGTGATCACCAACCCCGGCACGATCGGCACGGTGCACTCGGTGCCGCGGCTCATGCCGGGACAGTCGGCGATCGTGGGGGTCGGCAGCATCGACCTGCCGGCCGAGTTCCAGGCCGCCGATCCGAGGACCATCGCCGCGCTCGGCGTCAGCAAGATCGTCACGCTGACCTCGACGTACGACCATCGCGTGATCCAGGGAGCCGAGTCCGGGGCGTTCCTCGCTCGGGTGCACGCCCTGCTGCTCGGTGAGGACGGCTTCTACGACGACGTCTTCGCCTCCCTCGGACTGCCCTACGAGCCGGCCCGCTGGCGCCGGGACGAGACCCCGTCCGACGACCACGGTGGTGTGCTCGACAAGCAGATGCGCGTCGACCGTCTGGTCAACCTCTACCGCGTGCGTGGTCACCTCATCGCCGATCTCGACCCGCTGCGCCAGCGTCCACCGCGCATGCACCCCGAGCTCGACCCCACCCACCATGGGCTGTCGATCTGGGACCTCGAGCGCGAGTTCCTCACCGACGTCGGGTCCGAGACCCCGCGCATGATGGCGCTCGGCGCGATCCTGGCCTCGCTGCGCGATGCGTACTGCCGCACCGTGGGCATCGAGTACGGCCACGTGCTCGATCCCGACGAGAAGTCGTGGATCCGCGACCGGGTGGAACGCGCGGTCGAGCCGACCTCGCCCGACGATCAGCGCTGGATCCTCGAGCGCTTGAACGCCGCGGAGGCGTTCGAGGCCTTCCTCCACACCAAGTACGTCGGGCAGAAGCGCTTCGGGCTCGAGGGTGCCGAGGCGCTCATCCCGCTCCTCGAAGCGGTCTGCGAGGCGTCGGCGGACGCCGGCGTCGAGGACGTGGTGATGGGCATGGCCCACCGCGGACGGCTCAACGTCCTCACGAACGTCATCGGCAAGTCGCACGCGCAGCTCTTCGGCGAGTTCGAGGGACGGGTCGACCCCGACACCGTGCAGGGCTCCGGCGACGTCAAGTACCACCTCGGCGCCGACGGCACCTACACCGCGCGCTCGGGCGCGACCGTCGGCCTGCACCTGCCGCCCAACCCCTCCCACCTCGAGGCGGTCGACCCGGTGGTCGAGGGCATCGTCCGCGCGAAGCAGGACCGGCTCGACCGCGGTGACACGGGCGAGTTCCCCGTGCTGCCGCTGCTCATCCACGGCGACGCGGCCTTCGCCGGACAGGGCGTCGTCGTCGAGACCCTCCACCTCTCGCAGCTGCGCGGCTATCGGACCGGCGGGACCGTCCACGTCGTCGTCAACAACCAGGTCGGCTTCACGACCCCACCGGAGGAGTCGCGCTCGTCGTTCTACGCGACCGACGTCGCCAAGGCGGTCCAGGCGCCGATCCTGCACGTCAACGGTGACGACCCGGAGGCCGTCGTCCGGGTCGCCCGCCTCGCCTTCGACTACCGGCAGCGCTTCCACCGCGACATCGTCATCGACCTCGTCTGCTACCGCCGGCACGGTCACAACGAGTCGGACGATCCCTCCTACACGCAGCCGCGGATGTACGAGCGCATCGAGGCGCACCGTTCCGTCCGCAAGCTCTACACCGAGCGGCTCATGCGTCGGGGCGACATCTCCATCGAGCAGGCCGAGGCCTTCCTCGCGGACTTCTCGTCGCGCCTCGAGCTCGCCTTCGACGAGACGAAGCAGTCGGCCCCGCCCGAGCCACCGCGTGCGCTCCCACCCCGGGAGGTCGGTGTCGTGCCGCACGTCGCGACCGGGGTCGCGCGCGAGCACCTGGACCGGATCGCCGCGGCCGTGTTCGACGTCCCCGATGGCTTCGCGCGCCATCCCAAGCTCGACCGCGTGCTCGCTCGGGCCCGCGAGCGCTACGCCGCCGGCGAGGTCGACTGGGCCATGGCCGAGTCGCTCGCGTTCGGCTCGCTGCTGCTCGAGGGGACGGGGGTGCGGCTGGCGGGCCAGGACTCGCGCCGAGGGACCTTCTCGCAGCGTCACGCCGTCCACGTCGACCACCGCACGGGGGACGAGCACGTCCCGCTCGCGACGCTCTCGCCCGAGCAGGGCAAGTGGTTCGTGCACGACTCCCCGCTCTCGGAGTACGCGGCGCTCGGGTTCGAGTTCGGCTACTCGGTCGAGCGCCCCGACATGCTCGTCTGCTGGGAGGCCCAGTTCGGCGACTTCGTCAACGGTGCCCAGATCGTGATCGACCAGTTCATCGTCGCGTCCGAGGACAAGTGGGAGCAGACCTCGGGCCTCGTGATGCTCCTGCCGCACGGCTTCGAGGGGCAGGGCCCGGAGCACTCCTCGGCCCGCATCGAGCGCTTCCTCGTGCTCTGCGCCGAGGACAACATCCAGGTCGTCGTCCCGACGACCGCGGCGCAGTACTACCACGTCCTGCGACGCCAGATGCACCGTGAGCTGCGCAAGCCGCTGGTGATCGCCACCCCCAAGTCGCTCCTTCGTGCGGCCGAGGCGGCGTCGCCGCTCGAGCGCCTGACCGAGGGCGCGTTCCAGGAGGTGCTCGACGACGCGCGATGGTGCGACGGCGATCGAGGTGCGGTCCGCTCGGTCCTGCTCTGCTCCGGCAAGGTCGCGCTCGACCTCGAGCGCGAGCGGGACGAGCGTGGCACGGACGTCGCGGTCGTGCGCGTCGAGCAGCTCTACCCGTTCCCGGCCGAACGCCTGATGGACGTCCTCGCCGCCTACCCGAGCGCGACCGACGTGTGCTGGGTGCAGGAGGAGCCGCGCAACATGGGCGCTTGGGGCTTCGTCGATGGTCGCATCTGGAACCTGCTCGAGGAGCTCGGCGACGACCGGCGGCTGCGCTGTGCGACGCGGGCGCCCTCGGCGTCGCCCGCGACCGGTCAGTCGGTGGTGCACGCGCAGGAGCTCGAGGACCTGCTCGCGACGGCGTTCAGCGAGCCGTCGATCGAACCGGCCTGACCTGCCGGCGGCCGCTCAGGCGGCGTCCGGCGCGAGGATGGCGCTCGGCGTGTACGAGTTGCCCGGGTCCCACAGCATCCACTCGGTGATGCCGAGGTCGTAGGTCGCTCGCAGCTGCTCGCGAACCTGGCGGGGCCGGTCCCAGGCGCGGTAGCGGGTGTCCTCGAGCCACGGGACGATGCGAGCACCGGTGCCGGCGACGGCGGCGACGTGGTCGGCGACCGAGCGGGCGACGATGTCGTAGGGCGCCCGAAGGGGGTCCGCGAGCCCGTACTCGCTCCTCGCCCAGTGCGAGGGGTAGACCATGGGGGCGACCACATCGAGGTACTGCGCCATCGCGGGCACGTCCTGGCCGATCTCGAGCGGACGCGTGGCCGCGATGCCGTAGACCGATGCCCCGTGCTGCACGCCGTAGGGGGCGAGCCGTTCCTCGGCCAGCCGCGTGAACTCGACGACGGCCGCTTCGACCGGTCCCTCCAGGCCGGGGAAGACGAGCTGCTCGATCGGACCGTCGGGGCGGCGGATGTAGTCCCACAGCACCATGTCCGCGCCGGCGGCCGCGACCGCCTCGGCGAGCGCGAGGTTGTACTCGCGCACCTCGGGGTGCGCCGGGTTCAGGAAGCCGCCGTAGCCCTGGTAGGCCTCGCCGTCGGGGGTCTGGATGACCATGTCGCGCTCGCCCGCCTCCCAGGCCCACGCGGCGAGGACCGGATCGCGGAAGGCGACGATGCGGGCGACGACCTGGATGCCGAGTTCGTGCAGCGTCGAGATGACCTCGGCGAGGTCGTAGCGGCAGGTCGTGGCGAGGACCTCGGGGTCGACGACCGATTCGTAGGGCGGCCAGGCGAACCCGACGTGCCCGTCCTCCGCCTTGACGGTCATCACGAAGGCCGTGACCCGCTCGTCCCGGGCGAGGTCGAGCAGCGCCTCGCGCCGCTCGCGAGCGCTCCAGGTGCAGGCCGTGACGTGGAGGCCGCGCGTGCCGTCGACCTCCGTGCGCGAGGGGACGACGGCGACCGCTTCCTCCACTCGGGAGACGTTGCCGGCACGGTCGGTGGCGGTCACGGTCAGGACACCGGCGGGCGCGGCATCGATGGTCAGGGCGAACCCGCCGGACTCGTCGACGACGAGGGACGCATCGAGCCCCTCGAGCGCGACGAGCGCCCCGGTCTCGCTCCGACCGGTCACCGTGATCGGCTCGCCGGCGACGAGGGGCGGCTGGGGGAACTCGACCTCGAGCGCCGGCGGGACGCGGTCGACGAGGACGGTCCACTCCGCGATGGTCCGGGCGGAGGTCGCCCCCTCACGGACCCAGATGGCGGTGATGGTGCGCTCGCCGTCGGGGAGGTCGTCCGGGTCGACACGTCCGGGTCGCAGCACGACCGCATCGTCCCGGACCGCGACGGCGCTTCTCGGCGCACGCTCGTCATCGATGGCGAACCAGAGGCCCGCCGCCCAGTCGGCTCCCTCCGCGGTCCCCCGCTCGATGCGCAGCTCGAGCTCGTCGAGCCCACGGACCCCGACCTCGGTCCCGGGCTCCGGACCGACGGTCACGATCCCCTGCGGTGGTCCGGCGACGCCCGTGCACGCGGTGGCCAGCGCCACGGCGACGAGGAGTCCGCGTCGGGTGCGGTGGGGGGCGGGCACGGTCGGCGCCTTCCTCGGAGGTCGGTCGGTCCCGGACGCGTCCCGGTGGTCGCGCCGCGGGCGCTACCGTCGCGCCACGGGCGACCCCGCCGACCACCTCGCCGTCCGAGCCCCGACCGTGCGCGATCGTAGCGCCGGGGGTGCGCGAGCCCTCCGGCGGTCGGCCGCGCGGGGCGAGGTCGTGACGAGGGACGCCGATGGCGCGGGTGCGACGGGGCGATCTCGCGCTGGTCCTCGCGATCCTCCTCCCCTCCGCATGCGTGGGGGTGGTCACGGCGGAGCCGGATCGCGCGGAGCACGCGGCCACGGTCGGCTCGGTGGCGGAGGATGCCGGGACCGCCGATGCGTCAGCGCCGGACCCTGCGCCCCTCGCCGGACCCGGACCCGAGCCCGCACCCGGAACCGAGCCTGCGCCCGAGCCCGAGCCCGAGCCGGTGCGCGGCCCGGATCCCGCGAGCATCGGCGCGGACGAGCTCGGTCACGTCCCGGTGCTGATGTACCACCGGGTCGTCGACCGCCCACCCTCGCAGTGGGACGTGACCCCGGAGGACTTCCGCGCCGAGCTCGTCTGGCTCTTCGACCACGGCTACCGCCCGGTGCGCATGGTGGACCTCGTGCGCGGGGAGTTCGACGTGCCAGCGGGGACCACGCCCGTCGTCCTGACGTTCGACGACTCCTCGCGCTCGCAGGCGCGCCTCGATGAGGACGGACGGATCCACCCCGACAGCGCCATCGGCATCCTCATCGACGTCGCGTCCGCCTACGACGATGTCGATGCGGTGGCGTCGCTCTACGTCATCGGGAGCGAGCCCTTCGGGGACGCGACCACGGGACCCCCGGTCCTGCGTGCCCTCGCCGACGCCGGCTTCGAGCTCGGCAACCACACGATGACCCATCCGGACCTCGGACGCATCAGCGATGTCGAGGTCCGGCGGGAGCTCGCCGGTGTCGTCGAGGTCCTGACCGGCCACGTGCCCGATCTCGAGGTCACGACCGTCGCGCTGCCCTTCGGCAGCGCCGCGCGCGACGATGCCCTCGTGCGGTCGGGGACGTTCGACGGCACGTCCTACGCCCACCTGGCCGTGCTCCGCGTCGACCCGGAACCGGCACGCTCGCCGTTCCACGTCGACTTCGATGCCGCCTACGTGCCGCGGATCTGCTCGGCGTTCGGACGCTCCGGCTGCTCGCGGACCTACGGGTCGCGGGCCCAGTTGACCTGGCTCGACGAGGAGCCCGGTCGTCGCTACGTCTCCGACGGCGATCCGACGCGCATCTCGTTCCCCAGGGCGCGCTTCGCCGAGCTCCTGCCCGAGCACCGGGAGCGCGCGAACCCCTACTGAGTCGGCCGTCCCACCGACCCTGCACCGCTCCAGGCTGCCTAGACTGCTCGCGGGGAGCGTCGAGCGGCGCATCGCTGGACGGAGCGAGGGAGCGAGGGAGGGACGACGTGGCCGACGTGGTCTTCGAGGGTGTCAACAAGGTCTACCCCGACGGGACACAGGCCGTCTTCGACCTCGACCTCGAGATCGCCGACCGGGAGTTCGTCATCCTCGTCGGCCCGTCGGGCTGCGGGAAGTCCACCGCGCTGCGCATGGTCGCCGGGCTCGAGGAGATCACGAGCGGGAAGCTCGCGATCGGCGGGCAGGTGGTCAACGACCTCTCGCCCAAGGAGCGCGACATCGCGATGGTGTTCCAGTCCTACGCGCTCTACCCCCACATGAGCGTCGCGGAGAACATGGGCTTCGCGCTCAAGCTCGCCAAGGTCGAGAAGGACGAGATCGCGCGCCGCGTCGAGGACGCGGCCGCGATGCTCGGGCTCACCGAGTACCTGCAGCGCCGGCCCAAGGCGCTCTCCGGCGGTCAGCGCCAGCGCGTCGCCATGGGCCGGGCCATCGTCCGCAGCCCGCGCGCCTTCCTGATGGACGAGCCGCTCTCCAACCTCGACGCCAAGCTGCGCGTGCAGATGCGCGGCGAGATCGCGGCGCTGCAGCGTCGGCTCGGTGTGACCACCATCTACGTCACGCACGACCAGGTCGAGGCCATGACGATGGGCGACCGTGTCGCGGTGCTCAAGGGCGGACACCTCCAGCAGGTCGCCGCCCCGACCGAGCTCTACGAGCGGCCGGGCAACCTCTTCGTCGCGGGCTTCATCGGCTCGCCCGCCATGAACCTCGCCGAGGGTCGCCTCGAGCGCGAGGACGGTCGGACGGTGCTCCACGTCGACCGCGACGGGGGGCGGCTCGTCCTCGACGAGCGCGCGCTCGCGGCGCACCCACGGCTCGCGGGACGTCACGGCTCGACCGTGGCCTTCGGCATCCGCCCGGAGCACTTCGCGCCGGCCGGCGAGGTCGCGCCGGACGAGGTCTGGCGTGGCCTCGAGGTCGGGCTCGTCGAGGCGCTCGGCGCCGAGGTGCTCGTGCACGTCCGTACCACCTCGATGCCGATCGTGTCCGACGACATCCGCGCGGCGATCGATGACGAGGACACCTTCGAGGACCTCAAGCGTCGGGCCGCCGGCGGCGGTCAGGACGTCGTCGTCCGGGTCGAGCCGGGCACCCAGCCGCGCCTCGGGGAGCGCTTCGACGTCGGGGTGCGCACGGCGCGGATGCACTTCTTCGACCCGGTGACGGGCGAGTCCCTGCGCTGATCCGGGTGC